>JBIIVW010000002.1:0-51727 GCA_044339205.1 Rhodoferax sp.
TGCCATGTCAGCCTACGCCATTGCGGTCAACACGCCGCCATCCCCCCGCCCCGCGGCCACCCTGACCAAGGTCCCTGCGCCAGCCCGCCTGGCCGCGGGTGCCGACAACATTTCGCTGGTTAACCTGGCTGCACGCCAGCGCATGCTGTCGCAGCGGATGATCTTGCAAACCGTGCTGGCGGCAGCCGGCAGCGCCAGCCATCTGGAAGCGGCCCGACAATCACTCCATCTGTTTGGTGACAGCCAACTGCGCCTGGTGGCTACCGCCAACGAGGTCGATGAAGTGTCCAGCCGCAGCATCAAGGACACCTACACCGGCCCGCGTGGCGTTGGCCCCTTGATTGAGACCTTCATGCACCAGATGCGCACCACGCTGCAGTGCATTGCGCAGGGAAACAACCACACCCAAGCGTTGGGTACGCTGGTGGCCGGCACCGACGGCGTGCTGGAGGCCCTGAACACCGCCACCACCACCTTCGATGTCCTGAGCAAGCGCAAGGGTGAGCAGATGATGAAGGAACTCAGCGGCATCGTGTCAAGCATTCACACCATTGCGCGAGAGGCCAAGATCGTGAGCTTCAACGCTCAGGTCATGGCGGCCCGTGCCGGTGAGCATGGGCGCGAGTTTGCGGTGGTTGCCAACGTGCTGTCGCGCATCACCAACGAGATTGACGGTTTGTCGCGCGAGGCCATCAAGCTGGCCGAACGAAACCGACAAGCGGCCTGAGGGCCGTGCGGGGCTGGGCACCAAAAGGCAGCACGCAAGCTGCTCGCCACTCGAAAGTTCTTGGTGCATTTCATTTTCGACCGTGGGTACTTTGGCGCGGTGGCGGGACCGCTTAAAGGTATAACGATCGATTTGTAAATTTGACAGCTCAAATTCAGAGCCAAAACAGCCTCTAGCCGGCATACCCATTGCCTCAAGTGCTATTGATTAATAACTAACGGACTTACAAACTTCTGGCTTGATGGCGTCAACGATGGCTCATCTGCTGCGACTCCAGGCTGTTGAAGTCAAAGCATGCTCCTCCCTGCGCACTTGGCAGATGGCCAGTTACTGCAAGAGGTCTTTCCAGTTCAAATGCCCCGCCTGCCGGGTTGCGTAGGGCATGCTCACAAGCTTGGTAACCGGCCCAAAGAAGGGCCTGACCCGTTGCATTGACCCTTGAAGTTGACTTGCCCTGCACCCCCTTCGCGGTGCTGGCAAATCTTGACCTTGAAAGCTTTCTGTGGAAATAACGTTGTTGTGGGTGTTGTGTGTCGTTTTGATTCTGCTGGGCCTGGCTGGCACGGTGCTGCCCGTGCTGCCGGGCACCTTGCTGGTGTGGGCTGGCATCGTGCTGGGGGCGTGGATTGATGACTTTGCCCGGGTCAGCATGACCACCGTGGCGGTGATCACTGTGCTGGGGGTGTTGGCCTGGGGCCTGGACTACGCAGCGGGGTTGATGGGCGCCCAAAGGGCAGGCGCCAGCAAACAGGCCTTGGCAGGCGCGGCGGTGGGCACTGTGTTGGGATTGTTCATGGGCTTGGTGGGCGTGCTGTTCATGCCCCTGGTGGGGGCCGCCGTGGGCGAGTACCTGGCCCGCAAAGACCACACCCGGGCTGCCAAAGTCGGCGTGGCCACCTGGGTCGGCATCATGGTGGGGCTGGTTGCCAAAGTGGTGCTTTCTTTCATCATGGTGGGGATTTTTGCCGCAGCCTTACTGATCTGACGCCCGATGACAATGTTTGAACGCATGGCCGCCTGGATTCCCGGGCAGTGGGAAAAGGTCATCATCACCGTCTTGCTGATCGGCATGGCGTTGCTGGTGTCGCATCTTTGGGCGCGCTACCTCTCGCGCGGTGAGATTACGGCTGAAAAGCGCCGCATTCAGCTGGTGTGGGTGCGCAACATCATCTGGTTTGCGGCCCTGCTGATCATCGTGTCGGTCTGGGCGTCCACCATTGCAGGCTTCGCGCTGTCGGTGGCGGCGGTGGCGGGCGCCATTCTGATTGTCAGCAAGGAACTGGTGATGTGCGTCCACGGCTATTTGTACGCGACCCTGGTGCAGCCTTACAAGATTGGCGACGTGATCGAGTTCAATCAGTTGCGCGGCCGGGTGGTGGATATCGACATGTTTGCCACCACGCTGGTGGAGCTTGACAAGGCCGGCCAGCGCACCGGCAAAGTGGCCGAGTTTCCCAACGGGCTGTTGCTCACCCACCCGCTGATCAACGCTTCCCCCAACGGGGCCTTTGCGCTGCACGCCATCCGGATTCCGATTCCCGAACGCTTTTCGCATGACCTGGACAGCATTGAAGCCGCCGCATTGGCCGCTGCCGACCACGCCACTGCGGCCTGGCGGGAAATGGCCATGACCCACTTTCGCAAGGCATCCGAAGAAAACTTCATTGCGCTCCCGTCCGGCAAAACCAAGGTGTCGTGGGACTTTTCAGACCCCGAGCACCTGGTGCTGGTGATTCGGGTGGCCTGCCCGATAGAACAGCGTGCCAAGGTCGAGCAAACGGTGTTTCGCGATACCTGGCGTGCGCTCTCCCCAGCGCCACAAACTCTGTCGGAAAACCGTTGAGCCAGTTGCCCGCGCATCGGCATCAGCCCGGTGCGCGGGCGCGCTCGGGCTGCACGGCCGTGACCGCTGTGCATGCAAACGCCTGCTGGTTCGCGCAAAAGTCCCACCGCTCAATCAGGCAGCATGGGCCCGTGGTGGGCGCCCCGGGCGTGGCGGCTGCCAGCGCGGTGGCCGCATCGCCCCAGCGCAGCAGGTTCACCGAATTGGGCACCCCCGGCCGCGTGCGCGTTGAGACGGCAGTGCCCGCCTGAACCACCCACAGTCGGCGCGCCAGCCCGTCCAGCGGCAGGGTAAAGGGCAGGTGAATGTGGCCGCCAAGCACCAGATCTGCCCCGGCCTCTGCCCAGACCCGCGTGGCTTCCGCATGGCCACGCAGCAGGTTGGCTCGTTCGCCACCCAGGGGAACCGCCGCGGGCTGGTGCACCACCACCACGCGCAGTTGCTGCGGCCTGGCGGCGGCCAGCAGGCGGGCCACCCGCGCAATTTGTGCCCCCGATACCTCTCCGTGCTTGTGTCGCCGTGCGCGAGTGGTGTTGACGCCCACCACCAGGCAATCAGGCGAGGTGTACACGGGTTCCAGGTCCGGTCCGAACACGGTGGCAAAACGCCCGTAGGGCCGGGTCAGCCGTGCCCACAGGTCGAACAACGCAATGTCGTGGTTGCCTGGAATGACCACCGCCGGTGCGCCCAGCCGGTCCATGAAGGCCCTGGCCGCCCGGAACTGTTCGGGCCGGGCGCGCTGCGTGATGTCACCCGAGAGCACCACCACGTCGGGCTGCTGCTGCGCTGCAAGAGCCGCCAGCGCCTCAACCACCAGCGGCTGCTCGGTGCCGAAATGCGTGTCGGACAGGTGCAGCAGCACACTCATGTGCCCACCCCTGGCCCGCTGGTGGTGGCTGCAGCGCCGTGGGCTTGGAGCAGGTACAGGGGCTTGTCGAGTACCCGGATGTCGATGGGCGAACGCATGCGCGCCACCTCGCCGTCAAACGCGACCACCACCTCTTTGCGAGACGGTGCCAGTCTGGGCTTGACCACCATGTGGTGAAACTCGAAACTCTCCACCCCGGCGGCTTCGCCCAGCCGGCCCATGGCGCCGTGCAGCATCAGCTTGATCATGGCCAGCGTGCCGATGGGCCGCAGCATCAGCGCCGCCATGCTGCCGTGACCGGGCGTGCCAGCCAGGGTGTCTGCGGGCTCTGCGCCCAGTTGCGCCAGCTGCAGCCGGTTGTTGCCGACAAAAAGAGTCAGGGTCTGGACATCGCGCGCTGCGCCACCGATCTCGATGTGCAGACGCAGCCGGCGCTGGGCGCGCAGCAGGGTTACAAAGGCGGCCACAAACGCCACCCAGCGGCTGCGGCCAAAACGGGCTTTGTAGGCCTCGCGGTCTTGCAGCAGTTCAGGGTAAAGCCCCAAACTGGCGTTGACCAAAAACAACCGGTTGTTGATGGCGGCCACCTGCACGGGGAGGGGGTGGGCATTCAGCAGCATCTGCACTGCCGCGGCCGGATCGGTGGGAATGCCGTGCGTGCGGGCGAAGTAGTTGAAAGTTCCGTAGGGAATAACACCCATGGGGCAACCGGCTGCATGTGCAGCCTGGGCCACGGTGTTGAGGCTGCCATCACCGCCCACTGCGACCACCGCCGTGCCGCGCGACACGGCCACCGCTGCAGCCTCGGTGGCCACCCGCTGCAGTTCCGAAGGACGGCACACCAGCAGTTCGCCCCGGCGCCCACTTGCTGACAGGGCTGACTCGATCACCCCGCATTTGGCATGGATGTCCTGGGCACCAGAAGATGAATTGATGACGAACAGCAGGGCCGCTGCCGGGTCAAAGCGCGCGCCCGAGACCACCAGAGACGACGCGCTGGCGCCTGCCACAACGAGACCGGACGCCATCAGCCGCGATGCAGAAAGTCGCCCGTGAAGGCCCCATTTTCGGCATTCCGGGGCGGAAATTTGGCTGCGAAATCCTTGCTGTTCATTGAGTTTTTTCGATTGCGGTAAAGTTGAAAAATAGGTTTTGAAGTCTATCAAATCCACTGCCTTCGCCTCGTCGTTCCAGTCACCTTGTTTTGAGTCACCATGTCGCACCCACTCCCCCCTTCTGCCAACACAGCGGAAAGCTCGCAGAACAAGCGGCGCAGCACCGTACAACGGATTGTCGCGGCACAACTTGCAAACATGGGCGGTACGCTGGCTGACACCATTGGCGAGAGCAACCGGCAGCGACTGGTCTGGCTGGGGCTGCTGGCCTTGCCGCTCCTGTTTCCGGTTGCGTTGCCCGGCATGGGGTCGGCCGTCGGGGCTTTGTGCCTGCTGATTGCCATCGGGCTGTGCACGGGTCAATCGCTGCCCTTGCCGGCCTGGCTTGCCAGGCGCGAGTTGAATTTGCGCGTCAAGTCCTTGCTGGCCGCCATGGTCAACCGCACCATCCATGTGCTCGCATGGGCCGGACGGCCGCGCATGCTGCCCTTGAGCAACAAGCCGGCACGCCTGTTCAACGGATCAATGCTTTTCATTGCGGGCTTGTCGATGATGGTTCCCGTCCCCGTGATCAGTTTTGACAATGTTCTGCCCGCGCTGGCCATCGTCTTGATCGCGTGGGGCCTGCGCCTGCGGGATGGCCTGATGCTGCTTGCGGGTTACCTGGCTACCGTTGTTGCCGTTGCGTCGGTGGTGCTGCTGTGGTGGGGTGGCTCCCAAGTGGTCAGCTATTTGTTTTCCGAGGGCGGCTTGTTGGAGTTCTTCGGGCTGGCTTAAGGCGAATGGCACTTACTGTGGCTTCCAATCGTGGTCATGCGGAACCTTTAGCCACGGGTCAGCCACCTCGTTTTGTATTCAAATTCAAGTGCTTGCGCCAGTGACCTCAACATCATGCAGCTCATGTAAGTGCCATTCGCTTTAGGCCTTACTTCAGGCCCATGCAGTTGGCGTAATAGGTCACGGTGGCGGGCCAGTCTGAAAAGATGCCCATGATGCCGACGTCTTTGGCCAGCACGTCAAGCACCTGCATCGTGTCGCCTTCGCGCTTCATCAATGGCGCCACCGTTTGGTAGTACCAACCCGGGTTGCCGTTGGCCAGCACACCTGAGCGCTCCAGGCTCCAGGCGATGATGCCGAGGCCTGCCTGCCTGGCGTTTTTGGCATAGTTTGACGGCACCAACTTGCCATCGGCACTGTCCAGCAGCGCAAAGACCGGTGGTGCGACAATCTGGATGCCGTCTGCCTTGAAACTCTGCAGCTGGGCCAGGGTGGGCAGGTCAGCAGCTTTGTTCGCGCCGTCCAAAAATACCGCCTGCTTGCCAAAGCCGGGCTCATTTTTAATCCAGTACAGCACATCATTTTTATTGAACGATTGCGCAAAAACCTGCGCGGCCGGCACGTTAGCCGCTTTGTATTCGTCAATCATTTTTTGCGCATAGTTATCCTGGCTAAAGCCGTCAAACGGCATGCTGACGCTGGCTGATTTCAACTCGGGCGTCATCTTTACGCCCAGCCTGGTGAACAAGGCGATGCTCTCAGTGTGCGTCATCAGCGTGCCGCTGGTCGGGCCGCTGTACAGGTCCGTGCGCCAATTGGCGGTGCCTGCCATGTACTCGGCCACGGTTTTGGCCTTGGTGTTGGCGGCGTCCATCTTGCCGCGCAGGGTTTTGAATTCGGCCAGGGTGATGTCGCTGGTGCGGCATTCGGCGCTGGCGGGCGTGTTGGCCACCGGGTCATGCGGGGTGAAGCCTTTGGTGCATTTGGCGGCCAAGGGGGTGGCCAGAATATTGGTGGTGGTGTGCAGGTCGTTTTGCGCATGGCGGCAAACCAGCGCTTTGTCTTTGGTGAACGTCACGTCGCATTCCACAATGCCGGCACCCATGCGGGCCGCAGCCTCATAAGACTCTTTGGTGTGTTCGGGGAACATCAGCGCGGCTCCGCGGTGGCCAATTGAAAAATCCGTTTTGGTGAAAGGGCCGTTAGCGCAGCTCTGCAGCTTTTCTTTGAGCGGGCTGGGCGACATGTCAGCGGTCAAGAAATACGGGCGTTGTCCCACCTGAATGTTGGTGAAGGGGGCATTGGGTTGCGCAAAAACAGAAGCCGCGTGGAGCGACAGGAGTGCGAGTGCGAGAGACGGCACGATTTTCATCAACATGGGGTGGCCTTGCGAGTTAGGTTTTGTTCAGCAGGGAACCTTAGTGGAGCGCCGTGACAACGGGGTGAAAAGGTCACAACAGGCCGTCGAAAAAATTGATTTTTTGCTTGTTCACGGTCGCCAACATGGTCGGCGCAGCGTCTTCCTGGGTTCATGCCGTGTCCTTGCCGCGCTGGCCCTCGCGGCGATTGGCTCTAGGTAAGTCGGGGCTCAGCTTTTCTTGCAAAGACTCGGCACGGGCTTGTACTCGGTCGAGTGCCTCGTCAAAACGGGCGGCCCCGTCTCGCCGGAGCTCGACCGGCTGGCTGCTAACGGCCTCAAGTTCACGCAGGGCTATTCCAACTCGTCCGTGTGCTCACCGACCCGCTTTGCGCTGATGACGGCGCGCTACCCGTACCGGCTGCGTGGCGGCGCCGACGAGCCCATCAACAGCAAGAGCAAAGGCAGCAAGGTGTTGAGCCTGCCGCCCGAGCACCCCACGCCGGCAACAACGGCACGCACGATCTCTACACCAACCAAGAGGAAAAACACGAAGAAGGCTACCTGACCGACCTGAGCTCCAGCAAAGCGGTGAACTTTGTCGAGCGCATGGCCCCCGGCGCAGCGCAAGGTACGCCCTTCTTTTTGAGCCTGCATTACACCGCCCCCCCATTGGCCTTGGGAAACCCGCGAAGACCACGCGCTGGCCGCCGAGGTCAAGGACAACCTGTTCCACCTGCACGGCGGCAACATCCATACCTACCAGCGCATGATCCACCACATGGACGAAGTCATGGGCTGGGTGGTCGATGCGCTCAAAAAAACGGGCCAGCTCGACAACACCCTGATCGTCTTCACCAGCGACAGCGGCGGCGAGCGTTTCAGCGACAACTGGCCGTTGGTGGGTGGCAAGATGGACCTGACCGAAGGCGGCATCCGCGTGCCCTGGATTGCGCACTGGCCCGCCAGGGTTGCCCCCGGCGGCACCTCTCCCAACATTGCATGACCATGGACTGGTCCGCCACCCTGGTGGAGCTGCCGGGTGCCAGGGCCGATGCTGAGTTGGCGTTTGACGGCGTGTCGCTGGCCGCCGTTTTGTATGACGCCCGTTACCAGTTTGAGCATCCTCTGTGCTGGCGCATGAACCACCGCGGTCACCAGCCGGAGCGCCTGGCCGCCATGCGTGCCGCCTGGGACGCCACCGTGCCCGCCATCCCCGAAGACGCCACCATCAGCTTGGGCTACTCGGCCCGAGACATGCCGCAACGCTGAAGCGCTGCGCTTGAGACTTCGGCAGTGGTTTGGGCTTGCGCGGGTGCTGGGCGCCTTTGGCGCAGCACTTTTTGTGCGGAATAGGCCTCTAGCCGGCGGTTCTATTGCCTGAGTAGCTATTGATTCAGGAGTTTCTACTTTGCCAATCTGATCAAGCCGCAGGGCTTGGAGATCCAGGCGCTTCGCCACTTTTGATGGCGTCCAGCCTGCTGTTGAGTTCCTGGCGCAGTTTTTTGCGCAACACGGCCTGCTCAAAGCGGCGTTTGGCGTTGTCGGTCAGGGGTTGCAGAGGTGGCACCGGGGTGGGGTTGCGGTGGTCGTCGACCGCCACCATGGTGAAAAAGCAACTGTTTACATGGCGTGTTTCCTGACTGCGGATGTTCTCCGCCACCACCTTGATGCCCACCTCCATCGACGAGGTGCCGGTGTGATTGATGCTGGATAAAAATGTCACCAGCTCGCCCACATGGATGGGCTGGCGAAACATCACCTGGTCCACGCTCACAGTGACCACATAGCGCGCGGCGTACCGGCTGGCGCAGGCATAGGCCACCTGGTCCAGAAATTTGAGAATGGTCCCGCCGTGCACATTGCCGGCGAAATTGGCCATGTCCGGTGTCATCAAGACCGTCATGCTGAGTTCGTGGTTGGGTGTATTCATATTTTTTTGGCAGTCCAGCGGTCACGCCAGGCGTTGAATTCGGCGCTGGGCATTGGCTTGCTCATGTAGTAGCCCTGGCCCTCGTCGCAGTTCAGGTCGCCCAGCAACTGGTAGACGACAGCGTTTTCCACGCCCTCGGCCACCACACTCAATCCCAGGTTGTGGGCCAGGTCGATCGTGGAGCGCACGATTTGGGCGTCGCTCTCATCGTGCTCCATGCCCATGACAAATGATTTGTCAATTTTGAGTTCATTCACCGGCAGGCGTTTAAGGTAGGCCAGGGACGAGTAGCCGGTGCCAAAGTCATCTATCGAGAGTTTGTAGCCACTGTCGGAGAGTTGGTTCAGGGTGGTTTCGGCGCGCTGGGGGTCATCCATGATGGCGCTCTCGGTGATTTCCAGGCAAAACCCATTGCGCGGTGCGTTGTGGCGTGCCAGCAGGGAGTCAACCTTGGCTGCAAAGTCCGGGTCCATCAGGTCCCGGGTCGAGAGGTTAATGGCAATGCGCAGCAGTCCATCCGGAGGTTGCAGGCTGTGCCATTGGCGCGCCGCTTCCTCCAGCATCCACAGAGTCAGGTGGCGAATAAAACCGGTTTGCTCGGCAAAGGGAATGAATTCCATCGGCGGCACCATGCCCCGGGTGGGGTGCTGCCAGCGCACCAGGGCCTCGGCGGCACTGACCTGATGGTTGGCCAGATCGATCTTGGGTTGCAGGAACAGGCGCAACTCGTTTTGATCAATCGCCTGGCGCAGCTCGCTCAGCATGGACAGGGTGAGCGCGCTGCCAGAGTCCAACGCAGCGTCATAGACCTGAACGCCCGCGCTCTTTCGTTTGGCGGTGTACATCGCCACTTCGGCATGGCCCAGCAGCACATCCACATCGCCTGCATGCTCAGGCCAGCGGGCGATGCCCATGCCCGCGCGCAGGTCCACCATCTGGCCGTCAAACGAAAACGGTACGTCCAGTGCAGCCGTGATCTTGTGGGCAACCTCAAGCGCTTCATTGGGGTTCAGATCGCGCAGCATCAGACCGAATTGGCCGCCCCCCATGCGGGCCACCTGGCCGTTCACCTCCTCCGCGAAGTCCTTAAGCCGTGATGCCACGGCCTGCAGCACCTTGTCGCCAAAGGCATAGCCCAGCACGTCATTGATGTGCTTGAAGCGGTCCAGGTCCAGCACCAGTACCGTCACGGGTGTGGACTGGTGCTCCGGTGTTTTCAAAATCTCTTGCAATATCTCCCTGAATTGGGCCCGGTTGGGCAGTCCGGTGAGCCGGTCCCAGTAGGCCAGTTGGCGGATCTCGGCCTGACTGGCCTGGATGTTCTGGCGCATGCGGTCAAAGGACCGGGCCAGGTTGCCGACTTCGTCGTGCTGCCCCAAATCAGCTACCGGCTGGGAGTAGTCGCCCCGCCCCAGGCGTTCGGTGTCAGCCACCAGAGAGGTCAGGGGGCGAGACAGTCGCTTGGCCAGCCCCACGCTGCCCACGGCAAAGAGACCCAGTCCCACGGCGGTAATTACCAGAAGGGCAATATTCATGTACTGGAAAACCTGGCGGGCCGGGCTGGATGCCTGCAGCAAGATCACCTTCACATCCCGGGCGATGCTCATCTGGGGTATCTTGAGCAAGGCATAGGCTTCGCCGTTGAGGGTCAGTTCCTCGTCGGCGCTGGTCAGGGTTGCCAGGTCAAAGTTCCGCTGCATATCCAAGGAGCTGTGGATGGTGCGCCTCACGCGTTGGCTGCCGTCTTGCTGCACCATCCACACATGGGTGGATGTCAGTGAGACCATGTCTTTGGCCAGCGTCTCGTCCACCGGGAAACCCATGACCACCCAGCCCACCGCCAGCGGTGCACGCACAGGGACCAGCACATACTGGTGCAGCCGCCCATTGGTCAAGGCCATCTGGCCTGGCTGCTGGTTGGACGCCATGGATTGAGCCAGAGTTTCCAAGGTCTTCTTAAGCGAAGCGTTTTCCTGCGGGTTGGCCAAGGCAATCAGGGCGAACTGGTTATCCAGAAAACCCGCCACAGTGGCACCGATGCGAGCGCCATTGTTCTCCAGCGCAGACTCAATGGTTTGTGCGTCTCCCGACAAGACCGCTGAGCGAAAGCCAAAATCTGCTGCAAGAAGTGATGCACCCAGCTGCAGGCGCTGTGCGTTTTGCTCAACCAGGCGGTTCCAGACGTTGGCGCTGGATTCCAGCTCTTTGCGCAAATTGTTGGCTACGCTCTCCTCAATACTGCTGCGCACCACCACCAGCATGGCCAGCTGAATGCACAACAGCATTCCGACCGAGATGACCACAATGCGCTTGACCAGGCCCCAATGGCGATAACCCGGCAGTGGCGAGCCGGAGAACTTCACTGTGTGACCCCTTTGAGCGAGAAGGCCGCAGTCGCATTGGCCGCACCCACGGTCAGGGCACGCTCTTGCGCCGGGTTACCCACGGGCAGTCCCGGGTGCCAGACTTTCATTTGGTAAGTACCGGGCGCAACGTCGGGCAACACCACTTGCCCGCTGGCTGCTGTTTTGCCGAAATAGGGTGTTTCCAGCACCAAAACCCAGGAAATCATCAAATCATGGATGTTGCAGCCCAAAACCACGACGCCCGGTTTGTCAAAGAGCACCGGGTTGGCAGGCGTGCCGGTGTAGAGCTTCAGGTCGAAGGTTTTTGCCGGGGAAAACGAGTAGACATGATGGCGAACTTTGTCCCGGTTCGGGAAGCTGACCTGGGAACCAGCGGTCACCACGGCCACCCGGGGGGAGAATTGCTTGTCGATTTGCTCTACTTCTGCGCCAGCCAGGGGTTTGTAGGCAGACCGGGCGGCCGGGGAATCCAGGAACACAACCGCATCCGCCAAGGCCTTGCCTTTGTCGTCGGTCACCGTCACCTGGAGGGTGCCGGCCCAGGCAAGGGTGCATGCCGCCCAGCCCAGAAGGCCGCTGGAGGCCCGTGTGTGCCAGCGGCGGGTCATGGCTCAACGGCCAGGCCGACCAATGCAGCGCCATCGCCGACCGTGCCGATGAAATCGGCCCGGCCATTGGTTAAATTGACCTGGTACAACCGGGTAGATTGGTTGGCTTCGACCCGAATGGCGGCATAGGCCACCCCTGACACATCTGCAATGTCCATCGAGGCATCCGAGAAGGGGCCCAGGCCCAAGGCACCGATGGTTTTGAGTTGCCCTGTGTTGGGTGAGACAACGGGCTGCGCGCCCTCCAGCGAGCCTTGTATGACCAGTGTGCCAGCGCGGCGGTCAATGGCGAAGTTGGTGGTGAGTTTGTCGTCTTTTTTGTTGTAGGTGTAGGCTGCTGCGACCAGTTCAGGAAGGCGCCCGGCCTGGGCGTCGCCTGCAGCGTAAGCCGTCGCCGGGTCCATTGCCGCCACTTCGCCGGTATCGGGGTGCAGGCGCAGGTTTTGGCCGGTGTCACTCACCACCCGAATTCGGTCGGCTACAGGGTTGAAATCGACCCCAAACGCGACGCCTTTCAATGCCGGGGACGAAGGGCCTGGACCGACTGCTTTCAAGACACCGGTGTTCACATCAAGCGTGTAGACGCGCCCGGCAAGCGACACGGCATACAGCACGCCACTGGCGACCCGGTAGTCAATGCCAATCAGCCGGTCGCCAGCGCTCAAGCCGGTCACTGGTTTGCGTTGCAGCACCCGGGTGGGCTGGCCGGCATTGATCGTGAGCAACTCCATACCTTGGGTCAGTGCCTGCAGGGTCTCTTTTCGGGCGGGGCCTTGCACTTCTCGTGCCTCCTGCATGCCTGCACAGCCCGACATGACCAGGGCAACCAGGGTGAGCGGCGTAAGCCGCTGAACAAGACTCAGGGTGTTGTGCTGCATGGTGGGTGTCCAGATGCGCTGTTCAATATCAACGCTGACGAAAATTCTAGTGCTTATTTGTGGTGGCAATTCAATTTTGCCGGTCGCTGAGGGCTTGGCAGGGCGAATCCATGGGGATGTTTGATGTATGCATTTTTTGCATGGGGCAGTCTGCAAACAGCATTTGTGATTTTTGGCATGCCGGTCTAAAGTCAATTTCTTTGACCAGAGCGAAGCACATCACCATGGAAATATCTTCTGACGCACAGCGCGATGAACTCATTGAGGCCGTTTTGGCCCTGGCCGCCACCCGGTTGAGTGTGGCACAGCGGCGCGCCGTGGAGGCGTTCGGCCGTGAACACTTACGCCAACTGGACACGGATGACCTGGCTGAGCGCAGCCCGGAAGATTTATGGGGCGCTGTGCTCTCGCACTGGCAATTTGGTGCACAGCGTGCGCCGGGCAAACCCAAAGTGCGTGTCTTCAGCCCTTCTGTGGTGGACAACGGCTGGGGTTCACGTCATTCGGTGATTGAGATTGTCAACGACGACATGCCTTTTTTGGTGGACAGCTCCATCATGGAGATCAAGCGCCAAGGCTTGACCCTGCACTTGGTGGTGCATCCCATCTTTGCGGTGCAGCGGGATGCCGACGGCCGTCTGCTGGAGCTGGCCAGGCGTGACGCGTCCCAGGCGTCCAGGGAATCCTGGATGAGCATTGAGGTGGACAGGCTCGTGGACGCTCAGCAGCGCGCTGCGCTGGTCGCCGGGCTGGAGGCTGTGCTGTCAGATGTGCGCCAAGCCGTGCAAGACTGGCAACCTATGGTGGACCAGATGCAAAGCGTCATCGGTGAGCTGGGCGCGGCTCCCGCCACGGTGCCTGCAGACCAACTGGCGGAGAGCCGGGCCTTTTTGAGCTGGCTGGCAGATGAGCACATGACTGTGCTGGGCTACCGTTTGCACAAGCTGGTTGACCACGATGGGCAGCCCGCCCTGCAGCGGGTTGCTGGCAGTGGCCTGGGGGTGCTGCGTGACGAGGAAGGTGCGCCGCTGTCGGCCAGTTTTCTGGCGCTGCCCGAGGCGGCACGGGCGCAGGCGGGTGCGCCTGTGCCGGTTTTGATCGTGACCAAGTCGAATACCCGCTCCACAGTGCACCGGGCGGGCTATACCGACTACATTGGCATCAAGCGCTACGACGCTGACGGCGCTGTCGCGGGAGAGCACCGGTTTATTGGCCTGTTCACCTCCACTGTGTACAGCGCGCGGGTTGCTGAAATTCCGCTGCTGCGCGGCAAGGTTGATGCCATGGTCAAGCGCGCGGGTCTGGCGCCGGGTGGGCACCTGGCCAAAGCGCTGCAGCACACGCTGGAGACCTTTCCGAGGGACGATCTGTTCCAGATCACCGACGATGAATTGTTTGACACGGCCACTGGAATTTTGGCGCTGGGCGAGCGCCAGCGCTTGCGCCTGTTCACCTGGCGCGATGCATTTGACCGCTTTGTATCTTGCCTGGTGTATGTACCGCGCGAAGCCTATTCGACCGACTTGCGCATCAAGTTCCAGCGCATTCTGCTGACGGCCCTGGGGGGCAGAAGCGCTGACTTTGAGGTTTTGCTCAACGACCCCACCCTGGCCCAGATTCACTTTACCGTGCGCACCGAACCCGGGCAGGCCCGTCCGTTCGAGCGCAAGGAGGTTGAACGAAAGCTGGCGGGGGCCGCCCGGCGCTGGCCTGATGAATTGCGTGAAGCGCTGATTGATGCTTTGGGCGAAGGCCAGGGTCTGAGCCTGTTCAAGCGCTGGGGCGAAGCCATGCCGGCGGACTACCGCGAGCGCGTGCATGCCCGAGCCGCTGTGCCGGACGCCATCAAACTCGCCAGCCTGACGTTCCAGGCGCCGCTGGCGTTGTCTCTGACCCAAGGTCCGGGCAACGACCGCTTGAACTTCAAGGTGTACTTGCTGGGTCAACCGGTGGTGCTGTCGGACAGCTTGCCGATGTTGGAGAACATGGGGGTGCGCGTGCTGGCCGAGTCCAACTACAGCATCACGCTGGGCGCGTCAGATGAGGCCGCTGAGGTTTCCTTGCATGACTTTGAACTGCAGGCGCAGATCAGCGGCGAGATTGAGCAAGATACGCTGGCGCATCTGTTTGAAGATGCGTTTGCCCGGGTCTTTCGGGGGGAGGTGGAGAGCGACAGTTTCAATCGGCTGGTGCTGCTCGGTGGCCTGGCGTGTGATGAGATTGTGGTGCTGCGGGCCTATGCCAAATACCTCAAGCAAATCGGCTTTGCCCAGTCCCAGGCCACGATCGCGCACACCCTGTGCGCGTACCCGCGCATTGCCCGCATGCTGGTCAACTTGTTCAAGTTGCGTTTTGACCCCCAGGGCTCGAACGCGGACGGTGCACAGGCTCAGGTGAATGCCATCAAGCAGGCGCTTGAAAAGGTCAGCAATCTGTCGGACGACCGGGTGTTGCGTCAGTTGCTCGCGCTGTTGCAGGCGACCTTGCGGACCAACTTCTGGCGAACCGGCGTGGGGCATTCTGGCGATCCCGGCCCGCGCCGCAGCTTTGTGAGTTTCAAGTTCGATTCGGCTCAAATCCCGGGTCTGCCATTGCCGCGGCCCCTGTATGAAATCTTTGTGTACTCACCGCGCTTTGAGGGAATTCACCTTCGCGGCGGGCGGGTGGCACGGGGTGGCTTGCGCTGGTCGGATCGGCCCGATGACTTCCGCACGGAAGTGCTGGGCCTGGTGAAGGCCCAGATGGTCAAAAACACGGTGATCGTTCCCGTCGGCTCCAAAGGCGGTTTTGTCTTGAAGAAAGCACCACCTGCGAGCGACCGCGAGGCCTATTTGAGGGAAGGTGTGGCGTGCTACCAGGATTACCTGCGCGGCTTGCTGGACATCACCGACAACCTGGTGGCGGGTCAGGCGATTGCTCCGCCGCAGGTGGTGCGGATGGACGGCGATGATGCCTACTTGGTGGTGGCTGCGGACAAGGGAACGGCCACATTCTCAGACTATGCCAACGCGGTGAGCAAGGAGTATGGCCACTGGCTGGGTGATGCCTTTGCCTCGGGTGGCAGCGTGGGTTATGACCACAAGGCCATGGGTATCACCGCGCGCGGGGCGTGGGAGAGTGTCAAACGTCATTTCCGGGAGATGGGGATTGACACCCAAAGCCAGGACTTCACCGTGGCGGGCGTGGGGGACATGTCGGGAGATGTGTTTGGCAATGGCATGCTGCTATCACCCCATATTCGCCTGGTGGCCGCCTTTGACCATCGCCACATTTTTATTGACCCGGTGCCAGAGGCTACCTTGTCGTTTGCGGAGCGTCAGCGCCTGTTTCTGCTGCCCCGGTCCAGTTGGGCCGATTACGACAGTACACTGATCTCGCCGGGCGGTGGCGTGTGGTCGCGCTCGGAGAAGTCAATTTCGCTTTCACCCCAGGCCTGCCAGGCGCTGGGTCTGGACGTGGCCCACCTCAACCCCACTGATCTGGTCTCGGCCATTCTCAAGGCGCCGGTGGACCTTTTATATAACGGCGGCATTGGCACCTATGTCAAAGCCACGCCTGAGAGTCACTCTGAGGTGGGCGACCGCGCCAATGATGTGTTGCGCATCAACGGCACTGAGCTGCGCTGCAAGGTGGTGGCCGAAGGTGGCAATCTCGGGCTGACTCAGCGGGGGCGCATTGAAGCGGCCTTGGCCGGCGTACGGATCAACACCGACGCCATCGACAACTCGGCGGGTGTGGACACCTCTGACCATGAAGTGAACATCAAGATCTTGCTGGGCCTGGTGGTGAGCGATGGGGAAATGACCGAGAAACAGCGCAACCAGTTGCTGCCCCGGATGACGGACGAAATCGCGGCTCTGGTGCTGCGGGACAACTATTTTCAGACGCAGATTCTGTCGGTCTCCAAACACGAAGGCCCGCACCGCTTGCTGGACCGTGAAACCCGCTTCATGCGCTTTCTGGAGAAGCAAGGACGCCTGAACCGCAGCATTGAGGCCCTGCCGTCGGATGAGCAGCTTGCTGAACGTGATGCCAAAGGCTTGGGTCTGACCAGCCCCGAACGCGCTGTCTTGCTCGCCTACAGCAAGATGTGGTTATCCGATGTGCTGGTTGCCTCTGACTTGCCCGAGGACCCGTGGGTGGCTACGGCACTGCAGCGTTATTTCCCTGTGCCCTTGCGGGCGCAATTTGGCAGTGCCATTGCGCGCCATCCGTTGCGTCGCGAGATCATTGCCACCCATGTGCTCAACAGCATGGTGAACCGGGTCGGCTCGACGTTTGTGCACCGGATGACCGAGTTGACAGGCGCCACGCCACCGCAAATTGTGCGGGCCTATCTGGCCACCCGGGAAGTATTTGGCTATGTGCCTCTGTGGCAACAGATTGAGGCTTTGGATAATCAGGTGGCTGATGCGGTGCAGTCCGACATGATTTTGATGCTGGACCGGCTCACGGTGCGCGCTACCGCCTGGTTCTTGCGGTCCAAGCGCCTGGCCGAGCCACTGGAGCAGATGGTGGCCCGCTTTGCGCCCGCTGTGCAGGCCTTGCGCGAGCACTTGGCTCAAGACACGGCGATGTCGGGGCAAGTTGACGCCTGGGTGCAGGCTGGCGTGCCGAAGGATCTTGCCCAGCGCGTTCAGGCGACCGAGGGCTTGTTCATGGCACTTGATATTGCCGAGATCGCCGACACCGCCCGATACAGCCTGCTGGACACGGCCGAGGTGTATGTGGGCGTGGGTCAGAGCCTGCAACTCCATCGTTTGCACCAGCAGATTGACAGCCTGCCAACGGCCAGCTATTGGCAGACACTGGCCAAGGTGGCGCTGGGCGACGACCTGGCTGACCTACAGCGCACCATGGCACTGCAGGTGGTCAGCACAGGAGAGGGATTGCCCGAGACCCGCCTGGCGGACTGGCAGGTGCTCAACAGCACAGAACTTGCGCGCGCTCAACGACTGCTCGCTGAGCTGGCCGATGCCGCCCACGCCGATCTGGCGATGTTGTCGGTGGCCTTGCGGGAGTTGCGCAACCTGGTGTAGGCGGTTCGGGCAAGGGCCACTCTGTGTGAGTTCGGCCTTTGCCGCGTTGGCTGCGGTGCTATGTTGTGTGGCGTACAGACCCGTTTTCCCTGGGTGCAGATACTTGGAGTCAAGCTATTTAACCCCTACTTCTGCCAATCTGGAGCGCCTGATGTCCCACTCTGCCACACCTCACTGCGCCTGGCGCACCGCTACTTATGGTGATAGTGCGATCATTTCAAAAAGTGACACCCAGACCCTGGGTGAGCACCTCAGTGCCTGTCAAAACTCACGCGTGCACTTGTTTAATCTACGCTGCGTTGCCGAGTCGGCGCACGGTTTCGTAGCCTCCAGGTTCATAACCACCCTGGCTATTCTGGTTTCGGTTTCTGCTTTGGCATTCTGGCTCATCTAGGGGATGCTTGACCCTAAACTCAATACGCTTGTTCCTGACGCTTCGGCATCGCTCTGTGCGCTCGTAGACGGTCTGCGCGAGCAGGTTCAGGCGCCTATCAGGTCGGAGGTGTTCGGGCCGCTGAGATTCGCCCAGCACGGGCGCAGCCTGGGGGCAACGCATCGTGCGACCCGGACGAACTCAAGCGGGTCAAATTTTTTTCCCAGAATCAAGGGCAACCTCGCTGCATTGCGCGAGGCGCACCACTACATTGGTGTCCTGGCAAAAACGGGCTACGACATCAGCCCGGCTGCAGAATGGTTGCTTGACAACTTTCAGCTGATAGAGGTCCAACTCAACGAAATCAATGCGGGGCTCTCCCGGCGTTACTTCTCATCCTTGCCCAAGCTGATCGATGAGCCCTTGGCGGGTTTGCCCCGGATCTACGGCGTGGCGTGGGCCTTTGTGGCCCACACCGACGGCGCTTTTGATGAAGCCATGCTGGTCAATTTTCTCGCGGCCTATCAGAATGAGCGCGAGTTGAATTTGAGTGAAATGTGGGCTCTTCCAACCACACTGCGAGTGGTATTGATTGAAAACATACGCCGACTGTCCCAGCGCGTTGCGACCAACAAAGCGGCGCGTGAAATTGCGAACCTGTGTTTTGACAAGCAGCAGTCTTACACCACGGAGCAACTCGACTCGTTGCTTTCCATGCTCCGGGTTCGCGATATTCATCAAGTTTTCTTGGTGCAAATGGCATCCAGGCTGGAGGATTTGAGAAACGGGTCACCTTCGCCCGAAATAGCCGGGTTTGAGGCTTGGTTGTACAAGGCTTTGCCGGATCTCGCCGCCATGCAATTGCAGCAAGGAGCGGACCAGGCCGCCGACAACTTGAGCATGCGCAACAGCATATCTTCGCTGCGTGCCATCGGCGATGCCAGCTGGCCCGACATCATTGCTCAAACCAGCTCGCTGATGCGGTTGCTGTTGGGTTCTCCCGTGTTTGAGGCTGAGTGCACGGCAACGCGCGACCAAACGCTGCACACGATCGAGCGACTGGCCAAACGATGTGATCAAACCGAGGTTTCCGTCGCGCAGAATCTTCTTGGCCTGATGACGGCACCCCACCCTCACGCTCCGGATCAAGCCAGTGCCGTGTATTGGTTGCAGGGCGAGGGCAGGCCCGTATTCTGGCAATCACTTGGATTGCGACAGGGCAAGTCGATGATGTGGCAGCTGCTGGATCGTCGATTGATGCTGGGAATTTATTTGTCCGTCATCCTGGGATGCTCGTGCCTTCTCCTGTGGGCTATGTCTCGCTATGGAACGGATGCGTCAATCACCCCGTTGCTGTTCAGCCTGGGTGTTGTCTTGGCCGCATTTCCGGCGTCCGAAGCTGTGGTTGCCCTGGTGAACCGGATCATCAGTGAATCCGTTGGGCCCCAGCATGTACCGCGACTGGAGCTCGCCCAGGGCGTACCGGCTTCGCAGCGCGTCATGGTGGTGATTCCGTGCATGCTGACCAGCTCTAGTTCCACCCGTGACCTCCTCGGACGCCTGGAACTCCATTACCTGGCCAATCCAGAACCGAACGCGCAGTTTTTTCTCTTGTCTGACTGGGTCGACGCTGACAACGCCGAGATGGACACGGATGCCGAGCATCTTCATCAGGCCGTAGCCGGCATCCGGGCCCTGAATGCACGCTATCCCAGGCTTGAGCATGAGGCCGAGTTAGTGCCCCGATTCGGGGTGTTGCATCGGGGACGCCGGTACAGTCTCACCGAACAACGCTGGATCGGTTGGGAACGCAAGCGTGGAAAGATCGAATGGCTGATGGCTGCTTTGGCAGAAGGTCACCGGTCCGAGTTTTTTGATTTGGGTGACGCGTCTCAAATAGGAGCAGACACGCCTTATGTGCTCACACTGGACAGTGACACGCAGTTGCCGCCCGGTTGCCTGAGGGCGCTGGTCGGTGTTGCTGCCCATCCCCACAATCAACCCCAACTCGACGCCAGTGGTCGTGTGGTGGTGAGCGGCTATGGAATATTGCAGCCCCGCGTGGCCACGCCATTGCCTGCGGCCAGGGAATTTACGGTTTACCACTGGCTCTTTTCCGGTCAATGTGGGATTGACCCCTACAGTGCAGCCAGTTCGGAGATTTACCAGGATGTTTTCTCTGAGGGGACTTTTTCCGGCAAAGGGCTGCTCAACGTGAAGGCGGTGCACTCCGTGCTCTCCGGGCGCTTGCCCGAGGGGCAGGTGCTGAGCCATGATTTGCTGGAAGGTGCCATGGTCCGGTGTGCTGCGGTGAGCGACATTGCTGTGCTGGAGGAGGCACCCTTTCATGCCGATGTGGCGGCTTCACGGGTGCACCGATGGACACGCGGAGACTGGCAACTGGGGCCGGTTTTGTTGTCGCCCAGGTTGTTTGGGATCAGTGCACTCAATTTGTGGAAGATGATCGATAACCTGCGGAGGTCTTTGGTCGCACCCATGTCCTTGGGCCTGATTGTGCTGACGCTGCTGGGCGGTGTCATGTCGCCCTGGCTTGCGCTGGCATTGGTTTTTGGCGCCTTCACCGCCGGGCCGATCATGGGCGCGGTGGCGGGGCTTTCGCCGAGCAAGGGCGATGTGGCCAAGGCTCATTTTTACCGGGCTGCCCTGAGTGACCTGGCACGGGCGCTGTGCGGCGGTGTCTGGCTTTTGGCGCAGTTGCTGCAGCAATCCCTTATGGCGATGGACGCGGTGGGCAGGTCAATCTACCGCATGCTTGTGAGCCGACGCCATTTGCTGCAGTGGACAACAGCCGCCTCTGCACAGGCCCAAGCCAGGACAAAGTTGCTGGCCGTGATTCGGCTGCATAAAGCAGAACCTGTTGTGGCTTTGCTCCTGTTGGGGGCGCTGCTCACTGTCGGCTCAAGTCCCACGCCGTGGTTGGCTGGAGTGTTGTGCCTGTTGTGGGCTGCGTCGCCTCTGTGGACCTGGTTGGCCAGTCGCAATACCGTCATGCCTGATGCGGCCCAATTGCCTGAGGTCGATCAAGACTATCTGGGTGGCGTGGCGCGCGACACCTGGCGCTTTTTTGAGCGCTGCATCGGGCCTGAAGACAACCATTTGCCGCCGGACAACCTCCAAAGCACGCCGAACGACATGGTGGCGCATCGCACGTCACCTACCAATATCGGTCTCTATCTCTTGAGTGTTGCCTGCGCTCGGCAGTTCGGCTGGATTGGCACCAATGACTTGTTGAACCGCCTGGAGGCGACCCTCAAGGCGCTTTTTGGGTTGCAGCGCTATCGGGGTCATTTCCTGAATTGGTATGACACCCAGAGTGGCCAGCCTTTGTTGCCCCTGTATGTCTCCACGGTAGACAGCGGCAATCTCAGCGGTTATTTGCTGTCAGTCGCCCAAGCGTGCCTCGAATTGGCCGAGACACCCTTCGATATCCGTGTCTCACAACGGGCTGTTGAGACAGCAAAAAAACGGCTCAAACCCCTGCTGATGCGACGCCCCCAGTTGACCGCACCACAGCGGTTGGAGCTCAAGTGGTTGCTGGCCGATTGCCGGGCTACTGTGCGATCCGCGCAAATGGACCCATCGACACCCGAGCGTGTCTCATCTGCCACGACTCAGGCGGGCGAACGCCTTCGTGCATTGGCCAAGGCGTTTGAGCAGCTGGCGTGGGGGTGCGATCTGAGTTTTCTCTATAGTCGCCGCAGGCATCTTTTTCACATTGGCTTTCGGGTTGCGGAGCAGCAGCTGGATGGCGGGTTCTATGACTTGTTGGCCTCGGAGTCCCGGCTGACCAGCCTCCTGGCCATTGCCAAAGGCGATGTGCCCGTGCGCCACTGGAACGCCTTGGGCAGGCCATTCTTTGCCGTTGGCACGTCCGCGGGATTGCGGTCATGGACAGGGTCCATGTTTGAGTACCTGATGCCTGGCGCGGTTGTGGACGAGCCCTGTGACAGCGTCTTGTTTGAAGCCAGTCGCGCAGCCCTGTGCGAACAAATGAATTTTGGCAAACTGCATGGCCTGCCCTGGGGTATTTCCGAGTCAGCCTACGCAGCCAGGGACTTCACTCTGGCCTATCAATATGCGCCCCATGGCGTGCCCAGGCTTGCGCTGCGCCGAACGCCGCCCGATGAACTGGTTATTGCGCCGTATGCCACCGCCATGGCGGCGCAGCTGTCGCCCCGATGTGCCATCCTCAATTTCAAGGTGCTGGAGGCGCTCGGCGCCCGGGGACGCTACGGGTTTATCGAGGCGCTGGACTACTCCACCGCCGGGCGCACGGGATCAGAGTTGTTTACGCCTGTGGATACGGTGATGGCGCACCATCAGGGGATGAGCATCGTTGCTTTGGCCAATGTACTTTTGGCCGGACCAGCACTGCGCTGGGGCATGGCCAACGCCCATGTGCGGGCGGTGTCATCCTTGCTGCATGAGCGGGTGCCGCGTGAAATACCTGTTTTGCAGACTTTGCCGCTGGTGCCCGAGTCAATGGCACCCCGGCAGCGGGTACCTGGTTTGTTGCGCGAGGTGGTGCCGGGCGAAGCGGCCGTCGAGCCGACCCATATTCTCTCCAACGGGCGATACAGCGTCCTGCTGCGGGCCAATGGTGCGGGTCGCAGCACCTGGGGCCAGACGGGGATCAATCGTTGGCGGGATGATGCACTGCGTGATGAGTACGGCAGCTTTCTGTATGTGAAATGGGGCCACAAGTTACAGCCCGTCTCCATCACGCAACATCCCGCCCCTGATGCTACAGCGCACTATCAAAGCGTATTTCACGCCGATCGGGTGTGTTTCGATGCGCAATGGAGCGACCTGCAGGCCCACACCAGTGTGTGGGTCAGCCCGGAAGACGACATTGAGTTCAGACAGGTGGAGCTGAGAAATTTGGGTGACGTGCCGATGGACATTGAACTGACATCGGCGTTTGAGGTGACTTTGTCCGATCAACGGGCAGACGAAGCCCACCCAGCCTTCGCCAATCTCTTTGTCACTGCCGAGTGGCTTGACTCCCAACAATCACTGGTCTTTCAGCGCAAGCCCCGCCTGGTGACCGAGCAGGGTCTGAAGATGGCGCACTTTTTAACCGATATCAAGGCCTCGGTTTTGGGCGTCCGATTGGCCACGGATCGCCAGCTTTGGCGTGGACGCAATCGGGGTTCCAACCAGGTGCAGTCAGGCTGCAAGCCAACGCCGACGCCACACGGACACACAGGACAGCTGTTGGACACTGGGTTGGACCCCGTCTGTGCGCTCACTGTCAGTCTGCGGATCGAGCCCCATACCAACGCGCGCCTGACCTTTGCGACGGCCGCCTCCATGAACACCCAGACCCTGCATGCGGTCATTGATAAATACCGCCAGGCAGGCAATGTCAAGCGAGCCATGCTCATGTCAGCCACGTTGACCGGCATTCGTTTGCGTGCTCTGCGCATCAGCGCTGAAAATTTTGCGGCCATGCAGATACTCACGACGGCTCTTGCGCTGAGCTTGACACGGGTGCAGGCCCGGGCTGTGCGACCCGGGAGCGCTGCGAGCGATACCTTTGATCGACGAATGCCTTGGCGCTTCGGCATTTCGGGTGACCGCCCCATTATTTTGATCATGGTGGGGGCTTCCCGGGGGGTCGGGCTTTTGCAATCGTTGACCCAGGCTCTGAATCTCTGGTCCTGGGGGCGCGTGCCGTGTGACCTGGTCGTCGTCAATGCAGAGCCCATGAGTTATTTGATGCCTTTACAGCGCGATCTCGTCGCCCTTCGCGACCGCCACATAGCCGATTGCGGCGCAAGTGGCACCCAGGTGAGCACGGGGTTTCATGTGCTGCGCAGGGACGAGTTGTCCAATGAAGAGCTTCGGTCTCTTCACGGACTTGCCAGGGTGTCGATGCAGGCGGACGGCCGCCCACTGGCATTTCATGTCCAAGAATTGAACCACCTGCATGAGCAGGCGCTTGAACTTCGCGGTGGTGTTTCCAATTTTGCGCTGGTGAATGGGCTGGATTGCTCCGTGCAGGTGAATCCGACGCAAGGTGAATTTGAGCCCGAAACGGGCGAATTCAAATTTCAGGTCAGCGCAATCCAGCGGCCCCTGCGCCCCTGGATCAATGTATTGGCCAACCCCGGGTTAGGCGCCCATATTTCTGAGGCTGGCGGTGGATACACCTGGGCGATCAATAGCCGCCTGAATCAATTGACCGCGTGGTCCAACGACCCGGTGGAAGACAGACCCTCCGAATGGTTCTTGTTGCAAAACACCCTGACGCGGGAGGCCTGGTGTCTGACCCCTGCTGCTGGCACAGGGCGCACCGCCCGCTTTCAGGTGTCCCATGGGCAGGGTTACACCCGCATCTGTCACCGCCATGAAGATATCGACGTCAGAACCACATGGTGCGTGGACGCTCTGACCTCGGTCAAACAAATTCATGTTGAATTGGTTAACCGAGGGCCAACGACGGCACGTTTGCGTTTGATCGGCTTGGCAGAGTGGTTGATGGGTGCCAACCGCAGCGACCGTGGGACGGTGCGAACCGCCGCAGTTCTTCAAAAGCGCCCCTCTGGACAAGACGAACCGGGCGCGCTGTTGGCAACGCAGCTCGACAGTTCCACGGGGTTTGGAGGTGGCACGGCATTCTTTGGCTTGGTCAGCGATGTCGGCGAGGCGCCGGACTGGACCTGTGATCGCCGCGAGTTTTTTGACGCCCGCGGACAGTTGGTGATACCCGACCACCTGGGACAACGCCAGGGTGACGGACTTGACCCATGCGCAGCCCTCTCGGTCGAGTTTGAGGTGGTGTCAGGCCACTCGGCGGCGGTCACTTTTTTGCTGGGGTACGCCAACAGCCCTCAGGCTGCAGGGGAACTGGCTGCCCTTGCAAGCAAGGTCGGAGCGACAAACCGGCTGGCCGAGGTGCGCCTTGCCTGGGACCGTCTACTGGGTTCGGCGAAGGTCAAGACACCGGACCCGTTGTTCGATGCCATGGTGAATCGTTGGCTGCTGTACCAGACAGTCGCGTGCCGGTTGTGGGCCAAAGCAGGGTTTTATCAAGCGGGCGGGGCAACTGGTTTTAGAGATCAATTGCAGGATACCCTGGCTTTGGCTTGGGCAGCACCCGGGATGCTTCGCGAGCAGATTGTTGTTTGCGCTTCTCGCCAGTTCGAAGCGGGTGATGTTCAGCACTGGTGGCACGCGCCGCTGGGCAATGGTGTGCGCACGCATTTTTCTGATGACCTGTTGTGGCTTGCTCACGCCTGTGTGCACTATTTGTGCGCCACAGGCGACGTGGCGCTGCTTGATCAGACGGTTGCATTTCTGGTGGGTCCCGCCATACCGGAGGGTGCCGAAGACATTTACAGCACGCCAACCGTCAGCGAGAACCACGCTTGTATTTATGAGCACGCCGCGCGGGCGATTGACCGCAGCCTGGCTGTCGGTGTGCACGGGCTACCCCTCATGGGCAGCGGCGACTGGAACGACGGAATGAACCGAGTGGGCATGGAGGGCCGAGGCGAATCGGTCTGGCTGGGCTGGTTTCTGTGTCAGTTGGTCAGCGACTTTGCGCCGTTGGCGCGCCAGCGAAATGACCACCAACGTGCCCAGCGGTGGGAGCAGGCTGCCGCCGGCTGGAAGGAAGCGTTGTGCTCCGTGGCCTGGGATGGTGAATGGTTCAAGCGTGCCTTTTTTGACGGGGGCGAGCCCCTCGGCTCCAAGGTCAACCCCGAGGCCAAAATTGACCTGATTGCGCAAGCCTGGGCCGTCCTGGCCAATGTGGCACCTCAGCCGATGCAGCAGGCGGCCATGGCAGCGGCGCAGGCCCATTTGGTGGATGAGGATGCCGGGTTGATCAAATTGTTGGCCCCGCCCCTGGTGGATGCCCTGCCCAGCGCGGGTTACATCCAGGCGTACCCACCCGGCGTGCGAGAAAACGGTGGCCAGTACTCCCATGCGGGCGTCTGGGCCTTGATGGCGCAAGCCGAACTGGCTAAAAGGGACTCCGGGGCCCGGCGAGACACCGATACTGCGTACACCTACTTCACCTATCTCAGCCCTGCGCACCGCGCCAATCATCCCACTCGGGGGCCTGTCTATGGCCTTGAGCCCTATGTGATGGCTGGCGATGTGTATGCGCATCCGCCGTACACCGGTCATGGCGGCTGGAGTTGGTATACCGGGGCTGCCGCATGGATGCACCGGGCGGCGATTGAGTCCATTTTTGGCTTGACCCAGCGGGCACAAACACTGGCATTTAACCCTTGCCTGCCCGCCCACTGGCCGCAGGCCGAACTGACGCTGGTACGAAATCGCAAGGTCATGTGCTTCACCTTGATGCGAGCGTCCGAGTCTGCCGCTCTGGAGGCCACTGCCTCGTCTGGCATCCGCCTGCTCCGGGTCGGCGAGCCACTGCACTGGAATGATCTGCCAGACCAGTCGAGCTTTGTCATACCGCTTTGATGACTAAGTGCGCCAGCGCACCGACGCTGCTGTCTCCAGTTTTTAAAATAAAGTCACAGTCTGAAGAGGCTTCAGATTTTTGCCCATCGGTGGTGGGGCCTTCATCATCAATATCCAACGGAGATTCTCTATGCAAATCAAAACAACATTCGCCGCCGCCATGATGGCCGTCGCCCTGCTCACCACCGCCGGCTGCGCCGTCACACGCGGACAGGAAACAGTGGGCGCCTATGTGGATGACGCCGGCATCACCACACTCGTCAAGGCCCGCATGGCTGAGAGCAAGCTGGTCAGCGCCACGTCCATCAGCGTTGAAACCCTGAAAGGCACAGTTCAGTTGTCCGGCTTTGCCAAAAGCATGACCGAAAAATCAGCAGCCGAAAATATTGCCCGTAATGTGGCCAATGTGAAGTCCGTCAGGAACGACATCGTCGTGCGCCCTTAATTTGAACTTGGGCCATCGGCCCACCTCCGTTGCCCCGAATTCGCCTATCGAGTTACGGGGTTTCTTTTTTTACAGGAGTCATTCTTCAAATGAATACCCAATCCGGACAGCGGCTCATGGCCGTTGCATTTGCCAGCGTGATGGCAATTACCCTGGCCGCCTGCAGCAAAACAGTAGACACCGCTGCCACGCCTGCACCCAGCACAACGGTGGGCACCAAGGTCGACGACACAGTCATTACCACTCTGGTCAAGGCCGGACTGGCGGACAGCATGGACGTCAAGAGTTTTGATTTCAAGGTTGAAACCCGCAAAGGCGAGGTGCTTCTGAGCGGCTTCGTGGACAACCAGTCCCAGATTGATCGCGCCGTCGCTGTGGCACAAGCGGTTGCAGGCGTCATCTCAGTGGACAACAAGGTGAGCCTCAAAGGGGGCTCAACCACCGTTGGCACCAAAATCGACGATGGCCTCATCACCACGCGGGTCAAAGCTGCGCTCTTGGCTGACGCGAGTGTCAGCAGTGCAGACATCGCGGTGGTTACCCGCAATGGCGAGGTTCAGCTCAGCGGGTTTGTCAACAACCAGGGTCAGATTGACCGCGCCATGGCACTGGCCAAGGGCACGGGCGGGGTGACGAGCGTCACCAATGAAACCAAGCTGAAGAACTGAAGCAGGCTTTGTATGGCCGCTGACCGCATTGGTTAGCGGTGCTTCACATCACTCAGCAGGCGGTCAATTTCTTTTTTGACCACGCCGTAGCACTCGCAGGCGCGCCCCTCCAGCCCTTCGCGGTCCAAAACGCTGATGTGGCCACGGCGATAACGAATGTAGCCCGAGGTTTGGAGCCGTCCGGCGGCATCGGTCACGCTCTCCCGGCGCACGCCCAGCATGCTGGCCACCAGTTCCTGGGTCATCACCAGTTCACCTTCGGGCATGCGGTCCATGGTCAGCAAAAGCCAGCGGCACAGTTGTTGCTCCACCGAATGGTGCCGGTTACAGGCAGCCGTTTGCGCCATTTGGGTCATCAACGCCTGGGTGTAGCGCAGCAGCAGGCGCTGCAATATGCCGGCCCGGTCGAACTCCTGTTTCAAGACATGGCGGTCCACGCGGTAAGCGTGACCGGCCATTTGCACCACGGCCGAACTTGACGTGGTGTCGCCGCCCATGAACAACGAGATGCCCACCATCCCTTCATTGCCCACACCCGCTGTTTCCGCTGAAGCGCCGGATTCTGTCACATAGTGCAGTGAAACGATCGTGGTGGTGGGAAAGTAAGCGTGGCGCATCTGGCCGCCTGGCTCATACAGCATTTGGCCCAGTGCCATGGGCACCAGTTCCAGGTGAGGTGTGAGCAGCGCCAGATCCTTGTCGGGCAGGGCTGAGAGAAGGTGGTTTTGCACCGGGTGTGGCGTGTTGGGGTTTGGCATGCTTATCCTCTGTTGATAAGTTCCACCCCGATGCCGCGGTAGCCGACAAAACGGCTATTGCGGTTGAACATGGGTTCTCCGCTGACCTGAAAGCTTTGCTGGCTTTCGTCCGGGTTCGTGCGATGGAACACAAAGTCCAGAAACGGTTGGCGCGCCGCAATGGTCCGGCGCAGGGTCTCCCGCTCGTCTTCGTTCCAGCCGCTGGTCTGCAGCACCTTGTCCTGGCCCTGTGAGGGGTCCGCCTGCATGCCCAGCATCTCCAGTACCGGCCCCGAGACTTTGATGAAGCGCCCGTGTTCGTCCTGCTCCCAATACCAGTCCGACGCCAGCTCAATCAGGCTCCGGTAGCGGGCTTCGCTTTCGCGCAGTTCGGCGGTGCGTTCCGTCACGGCGTCTTCAAGTTCCTTGTTGTAATTGGAGAGCTTTTTGTACAGCAGCCGGACTTCCAGCATATTGTGGATGCGGGTTTTGACCTCAACCAGGTCAAAAGGCTTACTGATGAAGTCTTTGGCGCCGGCTTTCAGCGCGCGCAGTTTGTGCGCCGGCTGTGCGGTCAGCACAATGACGGGCAAGTAGTCGTCATGGGTGTCGCCCTTGAGGGCCGCCATCACCTCGAACCCGTCCATGACCGGCATTTGGAGGTCCAGCAAGATCAGGTCGTACTGGTTGGTTTGATGCAGAGCGCAGACCTCTTCAGGGTTCATCGTGCTGCTCACGCCGGAGTAGCCGGCGTCACCCAGCAATTGCTGAAGCAGTTGCACATTGGCTGCCTGATCGTCCACGATCAGAATACTGGCCTGAAGAATTTGGGCAGTCATGGGCATGGTAATTTTCCTGTTCTCTCTGTCATGATTTGATTTTGCAAGGTGCAGCGTAGCAGGTGGCGGTGGTGGGTACCTGAGTCGCTTCTTGGAGTTTTCCCATAGTGCTCTGCTTACCCCCATTGATCTGTGCGGTATCCCGCATAAGCCGCTTTATTTGCTCATGCGATGGCTGATTGACGTGATGCTCAATTTCTTATCAATCTGCGTTGAGAGTGCGCCAGCGCACAAAACTTCCATTTAGTGCTCATTAAGCTGCAGATTGACCATTTTTTTTAACTCAAGGAGAGCTTCATGAGCTTGGGAACCATACTGTTGATCGTGCTTATATTGATGCTGATTGGAGCCATTCCGAGCTGGTCGCACAGCCGCAATTGGGGCTACGGACCCAGTGGGGGTTTAGGGCTGATAGTGATCATCATCATTGTGCTGCTGCTGATGGGGCGCATCTGACCGCTGAATAAAGAATCGAGCCTGAATATCAGTCGGGCGCAAGATTAAGTTCGAACCAGAACACGCTGCCCACCCCCACCGTGCTTTCCGCCCCGATGTCACCCCCCATCAGCTTCACCAGCCGCTGACTCATGACCAAGCCAATGCCGGTCCCGGTAGTGAGACCTTTCTCCTGGCCCAGACGGTTGAAGGGCTGAAACAGCTGACTCACGACTTCAGCAGGCAGGCCATGACCCGTGTCGCGCACCTGAACACGCACGCGGCCTGCGCCTCGCTGGCTGCAGCTGACCTCCACCGCCCCGTTTTTCGTGTTGTACTTGATGGCGTTTGACAACAGGTTGATCAGCACCTGGCGCACTCGGCTGGCGTCCGCATTCAAAAAGACGGGATGGGCGGGCGGCAAGAAGCTGACCGTGATGTGGTTTTGCTGCGCCTGCGTCTGAATCATCTCTTCGCAGCCCTGCAGTACCTCATTGAGCGAGGTCGCTTCCAGCGACAGAACCAGCTTGCCTGACTCGATCAGTGCCATGTCGAGGATATCGTCAATCAACTCCAGCAGGTACCAGCCAGCCCGAAGGATCTGATGAATGCTGGCCTGTTGCGCGGCGTTCGGCTCGCCCAATGCCATGAGTTGTGCAAAGCCCAGAATTGCATTGAGCGGCGTGCGCAATTCATGGCTCATACTCGAAAGAAATTGTGACTTGGCCAGATTGGCGGTTTCTGCCACCTGGCGGGCTCGCTCCAACTCCCTGTTTTTTTCCTGCAGTGCACTGCCCAGCGTTTTACGTTCGCTGATGTCCGTCACCACCATGCGAATACCGGTGGTTCCGTCAGTATTTTGCGCACCAATGATCACCAGGCTGACCCACACGGGAGACTGGTCACCCCTCACCATGCGCAACTCGCAGCGCTGCGCTTGGCCGGTTGCCAGCAACTGTCTGCGGCAAAGGTAATAAATGTCCTGGTCTGTCTTGAGAATCAGTTGGCTGATTCGTTGTCGGATCAGATTGACGCGCGGTATGGCCAGCAGCGTGGCTGCCTCCAAATTGACCTCCACCAGCAGCCCATCCGCATTGATGGAGCAGTAGCCCACGGGGGCCAGGTCGTACAAGTCAAAGTAACGGGCTCTCAGCAGATCAAGTTCGACTTGTGTGTGGCGAAGCTCGTCGTTCTGCATCTCCAGTTCAATCTGGTGCACGCGCAGTTCGTGAATGAGCAACTGAGCCTCCTCGGGCGTCAGCTCCTGCGCTTTGTTTGTCAGTCCGGTGGGGGCGAGTTGACTCCGTTCCTCAGCGCGTTGGCGCAGCAGCGCCTGGGGGGCGGCCGCTGGGACGGCACCTGCCGGCGCGCGCGGGCTGGGGCGGCTCATGTCAGATCCCGGCATCAGGCTTGTGGGCTGCGATGGCGTCGTTGGCATCTTTCAGCACAGCCGCCAGGCGAACAAGTTCATTGGCCCGTTGCAGTGCCTCGCGCACGCGGCGAACCTCTGTGACTTCGGTGAAAGTAATCACGGCGCCCTCAATGACGTTGTCCAGCGTGCGGTAGGGCAGGATGCGCAGGGTGTAGCTTCGGCTGTCGGTCGTCAACACTTCCACTTCTTTGGGAACCAGAGTTTTGAGCACTTCATGCAGGTCGGCCACCAGGCTGCTGTAATCCACCAGATTGCTCACGATGTGGGCGATGGGGCGGCCTGTATCGCTTGCGATCAAGTTGATGATGTGAGCCGCTGCCGGCGTGAACCTCAGAATGCGCAGGCTGTGGTCCACAAAGATGGTCGCAATGCCGGTGCCTGCCAGCAAGTTGTTCATGTCGTTGTTGGCACGTGACAAATCAGCCACCTTGGTTTGCAGCTCGGTGTTGACCGTGCTGAGTTCCTCATTGATGGACTGCATTTCTTCCTTGGAGGTTTCCAACTCCTCATTGCTGCTTTGCAGTTCTTCGTTGATGGACTGCATCTCCTCGTTGCTGGACTTGAGTTCCTCGTTGGAGGTTTCCAGCTCTTCCTTGGCCGCGAGCAGGTACTCCTCCTTGGTTTTCAACTCTTCGTTGAGATCGGCAATTTGCGCAGCAACATCCAGGGCTTGCCCATCGGGCTGGCTTGTGCCGGCGTCTGCCTGCTCCTGGGGAGCCGCCAGGATGCTGGTTCTCGAGCTGGAGGTGTCGATGACCTTTTCCAGGATCACCAAAAACAAGGGTGACTCCAGCGGTTTGGACGAGCCGTTGACCACCAGGCACACGCTCAGGTTGACCCGTGTGACGTGGCCGTCATCTTTGACCCGCAGCCCGTCGACCCGCACGGCCTCTTTTTTGCCCGCGGCCTTGTGCAGGGCCGTCATGAGTGCGTGGCGCAGACCCTCACGCGCCATTTTCAGGATGTTGTTGATTCCCGCTTCGCCCGGCGCAGGCTCCAGGTACAGGCCGGTGCGGCCATGGAGGTACAAGATGTCGCCACGGCCATTGACCAGGGCCGCCACCGGCGCCAGCTGTTGCAGCAGGGCCTGCTCCGTGAGTTCACGCAGTGGCAGCTTGGCCGGGCCGGTCACTTTGTCGGGTCGGGCTGTGGGTCTTAATTCAATGTCAGCCAGGGGCGGCAAAAAGCGGTCCAGTGCGGCGCGCTGCGCACCTTGAAAATCTTCCTTGCGTTGGTAGAGCTTGGCTTTGCGGTCTTGCACCACGAACAAATCGCCCCGCTCACCGGTGGTCTCCGATGTTCCCAAAAACAAAAAACCACCGGGCTGAATGGCGTAATGAAACAGCGAGATCAGCCGCTTTTGCAGATCCGCGCCAAGGTAGATCATGAGGTTGCGGCAGCTGATCAGGTCCAGTTTGGAGAAGGGCGGGTCTTTGATCACGTCCTGTTCTGAAAACACCAGCATGTCACGAATACCCTTGTGCACGCGGTAGGTGCTGCCGCCGGGCTCCAGGGTGAAATATCGGGCCAGGCGTTCGGGTGTGATGGCGTCGGCAATGCCGGCCGGGTAGGTGCCCGCCCGTGCGACTGCAATGGCCCGGGAGTCAATGTCGGTGGCAAACAGTTGCACCTTGTAACTTGCCTTGAGTGCTTCAAGCCGCTCCTGCAGCAAAATAGCAATGGAGTAGGCCTCTTCGCCCGTCGAGCAGCCGGCGCACCAGACGCGCACCGCCGCACCAACCATCTTGCCCTCAAACAGCCTTGGAATCACCGAGGTTTCCAGCGCCGCAAAGGCGTCTGGGTCGCGAAAAAAATTCGTCACGCCAATCAGCAGGTCATTGAACAATGCCTGCACCTCCACCGGGGCTTGCTGGAGGTACTTGACGTAACTGTCCATGGTCTCGATCTGATGCACCGCCATGCGCCGCTCGATCCGGCGGTGAATGGTGCTGGGTTTGTACTGGGAGAAGTCGTGTCCGGTCTGGGCGCGCAGCAAGACGAAGATCTTCTTCATTGTGTTTTGGTGGTCGGGCGCCGTTTTGCCCGCCGTCTGGGGGGGCTTGCCAAAGGCGTGGGCGACATAGGCCATCAGCTGGCTCGCCATATCGGCCGGGGGCAATTCAAAGTCGATCAGCCCCGTGGCCAGCGCACTCGTGGGCATGCCGTCAAATTCGCTGGAACTGGGGCGCTGCACCATCACCATGCCGCCATTGGCCTTGATGGCGCGCACGCCGAGTGTCCCGTCGCTGCCCGTGCCCGAGAGCACGATGCCGATGGCGCGCTCCTGCTGGTCCTGTGCCAGGGAGCGGAATAAAAAATCAATGGGCAGCCGGTGACCACGCGGCGCGATGGGCTCCAGCAGCTGGAGTGAGCCGTTTAAAAATGCCATGTCCCGGTTAGGCGGAATGATGTAGACGCAATTGGGTTGCACCTGGATGCCGTCCACCACTTCAAAAACCTGCATGCGGGTGTAGCGCCGAATCAGCTCGGTCAGGAGGCTTTTGTGATTGGGGTCCAGGTGTTGCACCAGGACAAACGCCATCCCGGGATCGGCATCGGCCGGCATCCCTGAAAAGAAGGCTTCAATGGCCGCCAGCCCCCCCGCTGAGGCACCGATGCCCACAATGGGAAAGGGATGGCTCGCAGCGACTGTCTGCGCAACCTTCGTCGTGGGGCTCTTGGGCACAATATGCTCCTCTATAAATAGCTGTAAAGGCAATGGATACGCCGGCTAGAGGGCGGTTTAATCCAAATTATTGTCAATTGTCGACTTTCGTCACCAGGGAGGCCAAAACCAGCCCCTCATCAAGTGCCATCATGAACTCGCTCACGCGGATGGGCTTGGTCAGGTACCGGAAGAAGCCGGCCTCCAGGCCTTTTTCAATGTCACGCGCCATGGCATTGGCGCTCAGGGCCAATACCGGAATATGCAGGGTGGCCGGGTCGTCCCGCAGGAGCTTGAGCGCCTGCAAGCCACTGATGCCGGGGAGGTTGATGTCCATCAGGATGACATCCGGTTGATGCGCCTTGGCCAAGGCAATGCCGCGCAGGGCATCCTCGGCGCCGAGCAGGCGCATATCCGGTCGGCGGACAATGAGCTGGCGGACCAACTCCATGTTGGCCTGGTTGTCCTCCACATAAAGCAGGGTTCGTATCCTGGTCAGGTCGGTGTCGTCATCCACCCCGCCGGCGGTGAGCGGGAACTCCGTGAGTTCGCCCTGCAGCTGGGGCACACCCGCCATGTCAAGCTCGATCCAGAACACACTGCCGGTCCCCAAGGTGCTGCTGACCCCCATTTCGCCGCCCATTTGCTCCATGAGCCGCTTGCTAACCACCAGGCCTATCCCCGTGCCTTGTTCGTCGCTGTTTTCCTTGCCCAAGCGGTTAAAGGGCTGAAACAGCTGGGCCACGTCCGAGGGCGATAGTCCCTCGCCGGTGTCCCGCACACTGATGCGCAGCCGCGTCTTGGCACGCTGGCTGCAAGTGACGGTGACGCTCCCGCCAATCCGGTTGTATTTGATGGCGTTGGACAGCAGGTTGATGACCACCTGCTTGAGGCGGGTTCGGTCGGCGCCCACAAAGCAGGATACGTCCAGCACAGGGAAGTGCAGGGAGATTTCCCGCTTTTGTGCCATTGGCTCAATCATGGTCTGGCAGTCTTCCAGTACATCGGGCAGGGAGGTAGGCTCCACCGAGAGGGACAGTCGGCCAGACTCAATCAGGGCCAGGTCAAGCACTTCATTGATCAACTCCAGCAAATACCATCCGGCCTTGAGAATCTGGTCAATGCTGGCTCGCTGGACCACCGTGGGCTCTGGCGAGCTAGATTCCATGAGTTGGGCAAACCCCAGAATGGCGTTCAGGGGCGAGCGAAGCTCGTGGCTCATGCTGGACAAAAATTCGGACTTGGCCAGATTGGCCTTGTCGGCCACGGATCTGGCGGCCTCAAGCTCCGCGTTTTTGTCGCGCAGCACCTGGTCGAGCCGCGCACGCTCGACCTCGGCGGCCTTGCGTGCGGTGTTGTCTGTGCCAATGAGCAGGTAGCCGATGATGGCCTTGTAGTCATCGCGCAGGGCGGTAACCGACACCACGGCGGGCAGGCGGCTACCGTCCTTGCAGAGGTAGGTCAGCTCGTAAATGTCTTCAATGCCCCGCGAGGCCTTGAACACCAGCGCCTCAAAACCCGGGCTGATGCTGGTTTCCAGCTCGGTGCTCAGGGATTTGGCCCGTGAAATAAGCTCCTGTGGATCAGAAATCTCGGCGGGCGTGATCTTGTTCATGACATCGGCTGCGGCATAGCCCAACATGCGCTCGGCCCCGACATTGAAAATCTGGATCACGCCTTTGGCGTCGGTGGCAATGCTGGAGAAGTTGGCACTGTCAAAAATTGCCTTTTGGAGGGCACCGGCCTTGAGCAACTCCGCCTCCACGGCCTTGCGGGTGGAGATGTCGCGCAAGATGCCGGTGAAATAGCGTTGTCCGCCCAGCATCATTTCACTCACCGCAATTTCCAGCGGGAACGTGCTGCCGTTCTTGCGCCGGCCCATCACCTCACGGCCCGCACCGATGGCGCGTGCCTCGTCGCTGGCGTCGTAATAGGCCAGCGAGACGTTGTGCTGCTCCTGGTCCAACTCGGGAATCAGCAAGCCGAGGTGTTTGCCGGCCAATTCGGTGGCGGCATAACCAAACATGTCTTCAATCGCGGGGTTGGCGGTTTCGATCACGCCCCCGTGGGCGTGAATGGTCACGATGCCATCCACCACGGTGTTGAGAATCGCCTGGACCAGTGCCGCACTGTCGCGCAGCGACTGCTGCACCACGTATTCTTCGGTCACATTGCGAAACACCAGAACCGCACCGACCACTCGCCCATCCTCCGCCCGAATGGGCGCACAACTGTCCCCAATATCGAACTCGCGGCCATCGCGGGAAATGAGCACCGTGTGATTGGCCAAGCCGTGGACCGTGCCGTGTGCCAAAGTGTCTGCAACCGGGATCTTGGACGGCTCCCGGGTCACCTTGTTGACGATGTGAAACACCTTGTCGATCGGCTGTCCCACAGCGTCTGCCAGCGTCCATCCGGTCAGCAATTGGGCCACCGGATTGAGCAAGGTCACGCAGGCCTGGGCGTCCGTGGCGATCACCGCGTCACCAATGGAGCTGAGTGTGACGGAGAGGGTTTGCTTTTGGTCCTGCAGGTCCCGATTGGCTTGTGCGAGCAGCCGGTTGTTGGCTTCCTGCACTGGCAATAAATGCGTGGTTTCAAAATGGACCTGCTCCTTGATGCGTTGTTGCGTTCTCTGGTACATCAAACGAGCCGCAAAGAGCGCAAACAAGAAGGTCAGCGCGGCAGAACTCGCCAAGGTCACCAGCAGGCGGTGCATGCTGGCGTCGAAAGTTGCGTCACTCAGCACCTGGGTTCGCGTCTGTGTGTCGATGAAACCGTCCATTTCAGTGCGAATCTGGTCCATCAGGCGTTTGCCATCAGCGTTGTTGGCTGGCACCGGTGCTAACCGTGGGCTGCTGGCGCGGCGCTGTTCGACCGACCGTGCGAACTCAGCCATGCCCGCGGAAATCAAGGGGGCCATGGCGTCCAGAGGTTGGCGGCTTGCCGCCAGGGTCGAAAGCTGACGCAAGGCCTGGTATTTGCCATCGATACCGTCCCGAACTGCCAGGTAAGGTGCCAGATACGTTTCGTCGCGGGTCAGCAAGTAGCCGCGCTGCCCGATTTCGGCGTCTTTCAGGTCCAGCAGGAGGTCACTGGCCATGCTGATGACGTTGCGCGTGTGGTATCTGTGGCTGGAGGCCTTTGAAATCTGCTGGTAAGACCAAAAGCTATAGGCGACCCCTACTGTCAGCAGCGTCAGCGCCAAAGCCAGCCAAGTGAGTGTTTTGCGGGTCGTTTTCAAATCTGTGCTCTCGTGAAGCCGGCCGGTCAAGGCGCAAAAAAAGCGGGCTCGCGCAGTCTGGTTTGTGATGTGTATTAAAGCCTTATACGCGCATCCATGACCGAAGTTGGCGTGGGCGGCGCGCTGCGGCTAACCGTATCCGTAAATCAAGCGTAGCGATATGGATGGTCACGGTCCGTGCGTTGACGCACAGACGTCAATCCGGGTGGGGCGAATAATGACCGTTCGCCCGTGAATACCCCTTCAGGTGTCGCGTTTTGCTTTTATTACTGGACTGGAGAATTCTCATGAACTTAACTCAACGCAATTCTGTTTTACCCGCTGTTTTATTGGCGGCCGCCGTGGCCCTGGGCGGCTGTGCCGGCATGACCCAACAAGAAAAAGGGACTGCAACAGGTGCCGTCATTGGCGGCGTGGCGGGTAACGTCGTCGGCGGTGGCATTCTGGGCACGGCAGCAGGCGCGGCAGTTGGCGGCGTGATTGGGCGCGAAGTGACCAAACCAAACCGTTAAACAGGGCTTGGACCTGAGCCCGGGCCAAGGTCCGGGCTGTGTGACGGATACTGCAGGGCAGCCCACTCGCTCACGACACCGTCACCATGTTGTTTGATTTTTCTCCCCACTGGGCACTGCTCAAAAAAGTGGCCAGCTCTTGGCTGAACGACTACGCGCCCAGTATGGGCGCAGCGTTGGCTTACTACACCCTGTTTTCTCTGGCTCCCTTGTTGCTGATCGTGATCTCGGTGGCGGGGCTGGTGTTCGGTCAGGAAGCAGCGCGAGGCGAGATCGAGTCGCAACTGCGCGACCTGATGGGGGAGCAGGGTGCAAGCGCCGTGCAAGCCTTGCTGGCGAGTGTGGACAAGCCGACCGAGGGCGTGGCAGCCACCATGGTGGGTCTCGTTTTGCTGCTGGTAGGCGCCACAACGGTCTTCGGGGAGTTGCAAGACTCTCTGGACCGCATCTGGCGTGCCCCGTCCCAGGACCGGGCGGGCGGATGGCTGGCTTTGATTCGCACCCGCTTGCTTTCATTTGGAATGATTCTGGCTATCGGTTTTCTGCTGATGGTGTCACTCGTTTTGAGCGCCGTGCTGTCCGTTATGGAGCACTGGTGGAGCATGTTGTTTGGCGGCTGGCTATTGATTGCGAGCGCTGTGAATGGCATCGCTGGTTTCTTTCTGATTGCAGCCATGTTCGCGCTCATCTACAAGGTCATGCCCCGTGTGCGGGTGCAATGGCGTGATGTCTGGATCGGTGCCGTGTTCACGGCCCTGTTGTTCACACTGGGCAAGGCATTGATCGGTTTCTACATTGGCCGCAGTGGCGTGGTGTCCGCTTTTGGTGCGGCAGGCTCATTGGTGGTGGTGTTGCTGTGGGTTTATTACTCTGCCCAGATTTTCTTGATTGGTGCGGAATTCACTTGGGTCTATGCCAATACGTTCGGTTCCAGAAAGCACCCAGAAGAAAGCCCGGCATGAATGTTCATGCCGGGCTTTTTGAGGTCTATCGACTTATCGCGGTGTGACTTTGCCGTTGTCGTCCGAGACAACAATTTCCACCCGACGGTTCAGCTGGCGGTTGGGGGCCGTATTGTTGGCTGCCACCGGGTAAGACTGGCCATAACCCCGTATCTGAATGCGTTCGCGGCCCACGCCCTGACCTTGCAGGGCATCCCGCACTGCTGTGGCGCGCCGTTCTGACAATTCCTGGTTGTAGGCAGCGGTGCCGGTGCTGTCGGTGAAGCCCTCAATCAACACGTTGCGCTGCGGGTTCTCCTGCAAAACGCGGGCCAGCTTTTGGGTGGTGCGCATGCCCTCATCGCTTAAGCGAGAGAGGTCGGTACCAAACAACACATCGCCCAGGGTGATGACCAGGCCACGCTCGGTCTGTTTGGCAGCCAGGTCGGCCATTTGGGCCTCCAGTTGGGCTGCCCGGGCTTGTGCTTGCTGGGTCTGGCGTTGGGCGTTGGCCAAGTCAACTTGCGCTGCCTGGGTGTTGCGCTGCGCCAGAGCCGCAGTGTTTTGGGCCCGGGCTGCATCGCTTTGCGCCATTTCGGCTGCCAGTCTCGACCGGTCCGCGTTCATCTTGGCGATGTTGGCCTCGTTGGTGCGCTGGTCGATGCGAATCTGGTCCCGCTCTTTGCCCGCGTTGGCAACGTCGGCCTCGGCGGCCCGCTGGTTGGCCACTTCCTGGGTCAGTGCGATTTTTTGCCTGGCCAAATAGGCCAACTGGTCAATTTTTTCGGCGCTGCTGTTGTCGCTGGCTTCCGCATTCGCCCGTGCCAGTGCGTCGCCGGCTTGCTTCAGTTCAAGCTGTGCGTAGGTGGCCACTTTGGGGTTGGTTTGCGCCATGCGGTAGTCGCTGCGAGTCTGGTCGAGCAGGCTGGTGGTGCTCACTGAGCCGCAAGCGGCAACGAGCGCTGCAACCGCTAAAAGTGTGGGAGCGAAGTAAATTTTTTTCATTGGGTGGCCTTTGTGTGTGCTTGTTGTTATTGCTTATTTGTTGTTGCGTTCAAGTTCTGAGCGCAACACATTGATGTCGTCTTGCAATGCGTCAGCAGCGGCCTGCGCTTTAGTCGAATTGGCTTTGCCTTGAGCCAGCTTGGCGTCTGCCTGAGCCTGTGCGGCCAGGTCGATGGCCAAATCGTAGTTTTTGTCGGCCATGGCTTTGTTTGCCCGCACCATTTTTTCGCGAGCTGCAGTCATCTCCATAGGTGCAAACTGGGTGCCGCCGGCACCGGCGGCACTGTCCACGGCCGCCTTGCTGACGGCAACGTCGGCGGTGGCAGGGGTTTTGAGGCTGGTGCAGCCCGCAGCCAAAATCAGGACTGCTCCGCAGAAAGCCAGCGTCAGTTGGCTTGAATGGTTTGTGGTCATTTTTTTCCCTTGGGAACAACATCAATTGCGAAATTACTTTTGATGTTCATGGTTATAGGTATTGCCTGGTGTCGCGTCTGTGTGTTGCGACACAGAGGCTGGCGGCACTCAAAGGCGGATTTCGGGCGGGCCGCCCCGGCGTTTGAGCGCCTCTGACATGAGTTGCGGTATCAGTCCTGCCAGCAGGGCCGATGTGGGAATCCAGCGCCACGGGCGCACAGCGGCCAGCAGACCACCGGCTGCTGCCGCCCCCAGCACCAGCTTGAAGGGGTGCTTCTGCGCAGTGGGTTGAAGCATCACGGTGCCGGTTTCCGCAGCAAGAGTGAGGGCCACCCGCAAGGGCTGCCTGGCCCACCATCCATCAAAAACAGGCATCAGCAGGATGGCGGCGGGCGTAGCGCGCAGCTTCGCCATCCAGCTGGGCCCTGTGTTCACGGGGTCGTCACGGTCCGGGTGATCCGGGTTTACCTCGGGGTGGCGCATGGCTTGACGCATGCGTTCACGTGATTGGGCAAGACGCTCGCCAGCGGTCATGGCAATTCTGCGGCGCGCAGCATGGCCATGTCGGCGCCCAGCTGGCGCCCGAGGTTTCCGATTGCATCCGTCGGGCTCTGACGCGAGGCTGTCCAGATGCACAGGATTGCGACGAGCAGCGGCAGCAGCGGCATGGCCCACAAGATCCATGGGGCTTGGACCAGAAGGGGTGGAGTCACGGCCCACAGCATCATTGCCACGCCGCCCAGCACAGCTGCCACGCTCAGGCAGCACAGGGCCACGGCCTGCAGCATCGCCCAGCGTCGCCAGGCGGCGAATGACTGGCCGAACTCCTCATGAAAGAGGACGGCGTAGGCTTGCGCGTGGTCCGCGAGGAGTTGTGGTCGAGTCGCAAGCAGGGTGAGTAACGGGTGCATCTCGAATCCCATCAAGACAAATTAGCGGCGATCGCTGTTGCGGGTCAGGAGGCTCACCAAGGCCATCAGGGCAGCTCCCGTTGCTGCGGCAATGAGCACGGATTTCAGGGGGTCGTGGCGGATATAACTTGCGGTGCTTTCTGACGCATGTTCTGCCTTCACGCGCAACTGGTGTGATGCATCGCGCACGCTGTCCACGCTACGATGTGCAAAGGCGCTGACGCCTTCCACAGCGTGATTCAAAACGGGCAGGGTTTCGTGGCGCAAATCCTGCATTGCCCCGGCGAGTTTGTCAACCGTCTGCGTAGCAACGTTTTGGGTGGATTTGATGGCTTGGTCAGCAGCCTGCGAGGCGCGGTCAACAAGGGGGGTTGAGGTTTCGGTGGTTTTAGAGAGAAACATGGGGGGGTCCTTAAATAAAGAAGATGCGGCCGGAACTGGTTTCCCGGCACAAGGGCGCGCGACACTGTCGCGCAGGGCTCAACGTTTTCTTATTGCTCCGAAAAGAAAGCTGACAATTGCCAGAACAATGAAGACGAAAAACAGGATTTTGGCGATGCCGACGGCGCCGGCGGCAATGCCGCCAAAGCCAAACAGGGCCGCAATCAATGCGATGACAAAGAAAACAACTGCGTAGTGCAACATGGCAAAACTCCTTTTGGGCAGACGAAATGAGAAACCGTGGCTTGCACCGTGGCGTCAGAAGGTCAGCTTAGGGCGACGCCTTGCGGCCGTCTGTTCGCCTGGCCACATAGCGGCAGGTCTGCGTGGCCTGATGTCCATCAATGTGGGGAGACATCAGGGCGATTTACTTCGTGACACAACCAGCCTTGCTGCGAGGGTTGCCGCAGGCCAGTACAGGAACAATCCGCTGACTCGTCAGCAACAAACTTGAAAGGTGCCCGATGTGGAGTGAACCAGGCACGCCCATTCCAATTGATGCCTCTCAATTGGTTGTCGGGTTGCATATTTGGCTCGACCTGAAGTGGGACGAGCACGCTTTTATCTCCAGCCGATGGACGATCAGGACCTTGAAGGATATTGCCTTGATCCAGTCTTACAACACCGCTGGACGGCTCTACTACTACCCGGAAAAGAGCACGGTTGTGCCTGGGCCGCCCGTCCTCACGCCGGCGGCACTGGCGGTAGAAGCGGCCGCTGCCCAGGCAGCAGAAAAGGCGGCGGTGATTCAGGAGTTGCTTGTCATTGAAAAAGCCAAGAAGGCGAAACTCCGACTGCAAAAAGACGCTGCGGCGCGTGCGGACCGAGCGTGGGAAAAGGCGGCCAGTGCCACCCGTGAGGCCTTGATCAATCTCTCCCGCTCTCCCAAGCTGGCCGGGGCGCAGTTGGCGGATTTATCCCGCGACACGGCATCGACCATAGCGCATGGAAGCGAGGTCTTGCTTCATTTGCTGGGCGATAAGAAGAGCCAGGGCCCCCAGTTTCATGCCTTGAACACGATGACCTTGTGTATGCTGGTGGGCAAAAAAGCGGGGCTCTCCGAGCGAGATTTGGCTGACCTTGCCTTGGGCGCTCTGGCCCATGATGCAGGCAAGTCCCAGATTCCGGTGCAAATTCTGAAGTCTTCGCAGCGCAAAAAACATGAAGAAGATTTTTACCGTCAGCACGTGCAGTACAGCACCCAGTTCGCCTCCCAGTCAGGCGCCTTCAGCCGTGAGGCCTTGACCATCATTGCCGATCACCACGAGGCCATGAACGGGACCGGGTGGCCCGCCGGCAAGAAGGATGCGGGCGTGGGTGCGCGCATTCTGGCGCTGGTGGATCGGTATGACCGGTTGTGTACCCCCGAAGTTCTGGGGCGTGAGCCGCTGATGCCTGCCGAGGCGTTGGCCACCATGTTCCGAAATGAAGCCGACAGACTGGATCCTGTGCTTTTGCTTCTGCTCATCAAGTTGTTGGGGGTGTATCCGCCGGGCACGGTGGTGCAACTCAGTGATGGCGCGCTGGCATTGGTGGTCTCTCCGGGACTCCAAAGCCTGAAACCCAAAGTGTTGATTTACAGCCCGGACTTGCACAAGGATGACGCTCCCACCGTGGATTTGTCCAGCGAACCTGACCTGAAAATTGCCGAGGCCATTCGGCCTGGAGCGCTGCCGCCTGATGTCCTGGAGTGGTTAAACCCGCAGCAGCGTCTGTCCTACTTTTATTCGGTGAATGAACCCAAGCCGTGATGTGCACCACCAGACCCCACCTTGGAGCCCAGCGTGAATGAACGCCGTCAATTTCTCAGCCTCACCGCGTTCGGCGCGCTGGCAGCGCCATCGCTGGCAACAGTTGCGCCCGCAGCCCCACTCTGCTGACGGTCTCGGGGCTCATCGGCACGGGCAACCGGGGCTCGATCAACAAGATTCAGGACCAGAGGATGGTCAAGCAGAAGATCAGCTTCAACACAGCCCGCGCCTTCGACTTTGCGGCCATCACGGCTTTGCCTGCAGTGACCATTGAGCCGACGCTGGAGTACGACGGTGTCCGGCATATGCTGAAAGGCCCGCTATTGATTGACGTATTGAAGTCCTGTGGCGTCAGGGTGCAGGACGGGATGGTGGTTTTCCTGCGCGCGGTGGATGGCAACGCGGCCGAGGTTTCCGTGGCTGATGCCATCAACTACCGACTTATCGTGGCAACGCACCTGGACGGGCATCCCATGGCGCTGGGCGGTTTGGGCCCCCTGTGGGCGGTTTTTGATGCGGACAAATTTCCCGACATGGCAGCCAAGTCGTTGCAGGACCGGTTCGCGTGGTGCCCCTGGGCTACCTGTTACATGGAAGTGAAGGCAGCCTGAAACGCTCAGGCCGCCAGATGCGCCTTAGTAGGTGTAAACGCCCTGACCTGTTTTTCGGCCCAGGCGACCTGCTGCCACGAGTTCCTTGAGCAGCGGGCAGGGGCGGTACTTGCTGTCGCCGTATTCGTTCAGGTAAACCTCCATCACGGCCAGGCACACATCCAGGCCAATCATGTCGGCCAGGGCCAAGGGACCGATCGGCTGGTTGCAGCCAAGCTTCATGCCGGCGTCAATATCCTCGGCAGTAGCCAGGCCTTCTGACAGCACAAACAGGGCTTCATTGATCATCGGCACCAATATGCGGTTGACCACGAAACCCGGTGCATTTTTGACCGTGATGGGTGTTTTGCCCAGCGACTTGGCCATGGCCTGAACAGCGGCGTGGGTCGCGTCGCTGGTTTGCAGCCCACGAATGATTTCCACCAGCGCCATCATCGGCACGGGGTTGAAAAAATGCATGCCAATGAAACGGTCTGCGCGCGTGGTGACGGCGGCCAGTTTGGTGATGGAGATGGACGAGGTGTTGGACGCCACGATCACCTCAGGGGCCACCACAGCGTCAATCTGTTTGAGGATTTTGACCTTCAGGTCAAAGTTCTCGGTGGCGGCTTCAATGACCAGTTGGGCCGGTTTGAGGTCCTCATAACGGGTGCTGCCCTGGATGCGCGCCAGTGCTGCGTCTTTGTCAGCCGCGGTGATTTTTTCTTTTTTGACCAGCCGGTCCAGGCTGCCTGAAACATTGGCAATGCCCTTGGCGACGGCAGCGTCTGAGATGTCAACCATCACTACGTGGATGCCGGATACGGCGCAGGCCTGTGCTATGCCGTTACCCATGGTGCCGGCGCCGATGATGCCTACAGTGGTGATGCTCATGCTGAAAAACTCCGAGTAGTGAAAAACAGCCATGTTAACTTTGTGCCATCCGGGTTGCGGGGCCCGTGACGGTTCCATGGACCACTTTGTCGGGTCCGCGTGCAGGAGGACGGAATAACTTGATGCAGATCAAGAATTCGGTTTTAACCCGGTGGGGTCAAGTTGAACCAAGGGTATACCCGCGCATACTCTAACCTCTGTCAACTATCTGGCACTGTGCCACCCTCATGGAAAAAGAAAACACACCCGCCGGGCCCACCACGGCTCAGCGTAACTTGGCCCAGGGGATAGATGAAGCATTTCATGCCCAGCTGGCCAAGGCCAACATGGGCCTGTCGCCGATTGCGCTGACCCTGGCGTACGCCGACTGGGCCCTGCACCTGACCGCGTCGCCCGGGCGGCAGTTGACGCTGGCGCAGCGGGCCATGGCCCTGTCAGGGCAGGCCCTCATGGATTCCTTGACATCTGAACCCGCTGCAGGTGCCGATCCCAAGTCGGTCCTTGAGAAAGATCCCCGATTCAGCGATGCAGGCTGGAGCCGCTGGCCTTTCAATGCACTCAAAAATGGGTTCAAGGCCAGTGACGCCTGGTGGCGCGAATCCACCCAGGTGGAGGGCATGTCCAAACACCACAACCACATGGTGAACTTCTTTACCCGCCAAAGCCTGGATGCCTTGTCGCCCTCCAACTGGCCGATCACCAACCCTGAAGTGCTCAAGAAGGGCCAGGAGTCCATGGGGCAAAGCTGGATCAAGGGCTACCAGAGTTACGCCAAAGACATGATGGAGCAGGACAAGGCTCGCCACAGCGTGGACGGCGACCCGCTCAAGCCGCTGGACTTTGAGGTTGGCAAGGAGGTGGCATTGACACCGGGCAAGGTGGTCTTTCGCAATCACCTGATCGAGCTGATTCAGTACACGCCCACCACCGACAAGGTGTTCCCCGAGCCCCTGCTGATCGTGCCGTCCTGCATCATGAAGTACTACATCCTGGACTTGTCGCCGCACAACTCCATGGTGCGTTATCTGGTGGAGCAGGGGCACACGGTGTTCATGATCTCGTGGCGCAATCCCGATGCCTCGGACCGCGACCTGGGCATGCAGGACTACCTGCAAATGGGCGTGATGGAAGCCATGGGCGCGGTGAAGCAGCGCACTGGCGCGCCGCGCATCCATGCCCTGGGCTATTGCCTGGGAGGTACATTTTTGTCCATCGTGGCAGCGGCACTGGGGCAGGGCGGACACGAGGCCCGGAGTCAGGTGCAGGGCAAGAACCCACGGCGCCGTCACGAAGACGTGGCAGGCCTGGACCACCTGCCGGAGCTCGCCAGTGTGACCCTGCTTGCAGCGTCAACCGACTTCAGTGAGCCAGGTGAGCTGGGGGTGTTCATTGACGACGACCAACTCAATACGCTGCGCCAGGCCATGGCCCGTACCGGCTATCTTTCCGGCCGCCAGATGGCCGGCTCATTCCAGTTCCTGAATTCACGGGACCTGATCTGGTCTCGCAACACGCGGCGTTACCTGCTGGGTCAGGATGAAGTCGGCAACGACATGATGAGCTGGAATGCGGACCTCACGCGCCTGCCCGAGCGCATGCACTCCGAATACCTGTCTTCGCTGTTTCTCAACAATGCCCTGGCCGCCGGCCATTACCGCGTTGGCGGCGTCGGTGTGGCCTTGATGGACATGCATGCGCCCCTGTTGGTGGTGGGCACGGTGCGCGACCATGTGTCGCCCTGGCAATCGGTCTACAAAATTCACTTGCTGACCGACACCCAGACCACCTTTATTCTGGCAGCAGGTGGGCACAACGCCGGCATTGTGTCCGAGCCGGGCCACGCCCACCGCAGTTACCAGATGGACACGGTCGAAAAAGGTCATGACTGGATGGACCCGGACGATTGGGTCGCTCAGGCTCCCTTGTATGAGGGTTCCTGGTGGGTGGCGATGCATGCATGGCTGAGCGAACGTTCTGGAAAGCCCGTGGCGCCTCCCACCATCCATGCCGCCGACGTCGTGTGTGACGCACCGGGCGAAAACGTGATGGTGCGATATGGTGACTGAGCTCCCAACCGCAAGTGACCCCATCAATGAACGGATGCAGGAACTGGAGTCTTCCATGGAAGGGCTCAATGCCCGCATTGCCCGCCTGGCCATCGGTCTGGGGGTGTCCCTGCAGGACGAGCATGAGTTGGCCCGTGTGATGAGCCGGACCCCGGTCACGGCGGTATCCATCGAGCGCCGCACGGGCGGCGAGTCGCGCCGACCCGATCGCAGGGCCTCAGGTGCGGAGCGCCGTACCGCACACCACTGGGAGGAGTTACGTGGCCTTCTGGTGTTGCGTTTTCACGCCGAGAGCAGCTACGTGGGCGAAGTGGGCATGGTGGCCACCCGGCAGATCCTGATCCAGGTTGAAGACCACCTGGAGCGCGGTGGTTTCACCCCGGGCGCGGATGGCCTGCATCTCCAGCGCCTGTTTGACCCCACCTGATCCCCCTTGACCTCAAAGCAGCACCCCAGCGAAAGGGGGTGCGCGCTTTCTTGGCCATCTAATTTTGAACTTTAAAAAAGTATTCCCATGACGACCCCTTCCTCTCTTTTTAGTCTCCACGGGAAAAAGGGCCTGATCCTCGGACTGGCCAACGAACACAGCATTGCCTGGGGCTGCGCCCAAATGGCGCGCCACATGGGCGCCGACGTGGTGGCCTCGTGCCTGAACGAGAAGGCCCGGCCCTACATTGAGCCCTTGACTGCGGCCGCCGGCATCGACCTCAAAACCTGCAATGTTGAGCAGCCGGGGGAGTTGCAGGCCTTGGTGGACCATGCCGTGGCCCGTTTGGGGCGGCTGGACTTCGTGGTGCATTCGATCGCCTGGGCGCCCCTGGAAGACCTGCATGGGCAGGTGATTGACAGCAGCAGCACCGGCTTTGCACGGGCCATGGATGTGTCGTGCCATTCTTTTGCCACCCTGGCCAAGTACTGCGCGCCCCACATGACCGAGGGTGGCAGCCTGGTGACCATGACCTACCTGGGTGCCGACGAGGCCGTGCCGCATTACGGCCTGATGGGCCCGGTCAAGGCCGCGCTGGAGTCGATGGTGCGCTATATGGCGCTGGAGTTGGGGCCGCAGCGCATTCGGGTGCATGCCGTGTCGCCTGGCCCGATCATGACGCGCGCGGCCTCCGGCATTGCCTCGTTTGACGAGTTGATGGCCGATGCCATCGCCAAGGCGCCCTTGGGCCGGCTGGTGACGCTGGATGAAATTGCCCAGTTGTGCTCTTTTTTGTGTACCGACGCCTCGGCGGGCATGACGGGGCAAACCATTTATGTCGATGCCGGTTGCCACGCAGTCTCCTGACTCGTTTCAACCCCCTGCAGCCAACCCAATGAAAGAATCCCCATGAATTTCACCGTCAATACCGACATGATCGAAAACGTCACCTATGACGAAATTTCGGTTGGCCAAAGCGCCCGCCTGCTGCGCACTCTGACCCTGGCCGACATCCAGGCTTTTGCCGCCGTGTCAGGCGACACCAACCCCGCCCACCTGAACGCCGAATACGCCAACGACACCCTGTTTCATGGCGTCATTGCCCATGGCATGTGGGGCGGTGCGCTGATTTCGGCTTTGCTGGGCACCCAGTTCCCCGGCCCCGGCACCATTTACCTGGAACAGGTGCTGCACTTCACCAAGCCGGTACGCATCGGGGACACACTTACGGTGACGGCCACCGTGCTGACGAAGGACGATGCCAAAAAGCGCCTGGAGCTCGATTGCCAGGTCGTCAACCAAAAGGGCGACCGCGTGCTGCACGGCACGGCCAAGGTGCTCGCGCCCTCGGTCAAGGTTCGCCTGCCCCGCGTCAATGCGCCGCTGATTCAGTTGTTTGACCCCGAGGCCCGCTTCAAGGAGCTGCTGGCGCGCAGCAAGGGGATGGAGGCCGTGCGCTGCGCCGTGGTGCACCCGTGCGATGCTGAGTCGCTCAGCGGGGCCATGGACTCGGCCCGCTACGGGCTGATCGTGCCGGTGCTGATTGGGCCCGAGGTGCGTATTCGCCACCTGGCGCAAGAGGCGGGTATCGATCTGATCGGTGTGGAGATCATTTCCGTGCCGCACAGCCATGCGGCTGCCGAAAAAGCCGCCGATATGGCCGCCAGCGGCGAGGTGGAGGTGCTGATGAAGGGCAGCCTGCACACCGACGAGCTGATTCACTCGGTGCTGGCCCGTCCCGCGCTGCGCACCGGGCGGCGCATGTCGCATGTGTTTCGGTTTGATGTGCCGCTGTACCCCAAGCCGCTGCTGATCACGGATGCGGCGCTCAACATCACCCCCTCCCTGCAGGAGAAGGTCGACATCATTCAAAACGCCATCGACTTCGCCCGCATCATGGGTATCGAGACGCCCAAAGTGGCGATTTTGGCGGCGGTCGAGACCGTCAATCCCAACATGCCCTCCACCATCGATGCTGCTGCGCTGTGCAAGATGGCCGATCGGGGCCAGATCAGGGGTGCCATTCTGGATGGCCCGCTGGCCTTTGACAATGCCATCTCATTGCACGCAGCAAAGGTCAAGCACATTGAATCCGCTGTGGCGGGTGATGCCGACATTCTGGTGGTGCCGGATCTGGAGTCCGGCAACATGCTGGCCAAGCAGCTGGAGTACCTGGCCGGTGCCAGTGGGTCCGGTCTGGTGCTGGGTGCGCGCGTGCCGATTGCCCTGACCAGTCGCGCGGACGGCCCCATGACCCGTGTCGCCTCGGCGCTGCTGGCGCAATTGGCAGCGCACAATGCCCGGCGCGATCACCCGCGTCAAGCCTGGTGAGGGGCACGGCATGGCCATTCTTGCTGTCAATGCCGGTTCATCGAGCCTGAAGTTTTCCATCCATCCGCTGCTGGAGGGCTTGGTTCAACCCAGCGTGCTCACGGGTTGTATCCATGGGCTGGAGCCCGGTGGTGCGCCCGTGCTGGACTGGACATTTCAGGGGCAAAAACACAGCCAGCAGTTGCCCACGAGCGCCGCTGCGTTCGATCAGGCGCTGAGCAGCCTCAGCGAGTTGCTGACCCATGACGCCTCCATTCCCGATATCCAGGCGATTGCGCACCGTGTCGTGCATGGTGGCTCCGAGTTCTCGGCCAGCGTGGTGGTCACTGACGCGGTGCTGGGCCGGTTGGCGCAACTCAACTCGCTGGCGCCCTTGCACCAGCCGCACAACCTGCAGGGCATTCGGGCCTTTGCCAAGGCATTTCCGACGGTGCCTCAAGTCGCATGTTTTGACACCGCTTTTCATGCCAGCCTGGCCCCGGTGGATTACAACTTTGCCCTGCCTTCAAGCGTGACCGATCTGGGCGTGCGTCGCTATGGGTTTCACGGCCTGTCGTACCAGTACGTCATGGGCGTCTTGAAGCAGCGCAGTGATCGGACCCAGGGTCGTGTGCTGATGGCGCACCTGGGTAACGGGGCGAGCCTGTGCGGCGCGCTGGACGGACGCAGTTGCGCCACCACCATGGGTTTTTCGGCACTGGACGGCCTGATGATGGGCACCCGCAGCGGCTCGCTGGACGCCGGCGTGCTGTTGTATTTGCTGGAGCGCGGCTGGGACCATGGTCGCCTTCAAACCCTGCTTTACAAACAAAGCGGCCTGCTGGGGGTGTCGGGTATTTCGGCTGACATGCGGCGCCTGCGGGCTGACGGCAGCGCGCAGGCTAAGCGCGCCATTGACATGTTCACCTACCGCGTGGTGCGGGAGGCTGGTGCGCTGGCAGCCTGCCTGGGCGGGCTGGATGTGCTGGCCTTCAGCGGCGGCATTGGTGAGCATGATGCGGTGTTGCGGGCCGAGGTGATTGATCGCTTGGGCTGGATGGGCGTGAAGATCGATATGGCGCGCAACCAGCAAGCCACGGGTGACGAGATCATGGCCATCCACCATCCTGACAGCCGTGTGGAAGTCTGGGTCGTGCCCACCGACGAGGGACGCGTTGCGGCGCAAGAGGCTGCACGGCTGGTGTAGTGCCACCCCAAGGGCGATGACATCTGAATTGCTATCAATTTATTATGATCTCTAGCAATAAAGACGCCGGCTAGAGGCTGAAAACATCTAAATACGCCTCTTTGAAGCCTTTGGATGGCCTTCGGGCGGTCTTGGCTGGCCCCTGCCGTGGTTCCATAATGCCGCCATGCTGCCGATTCCCTCCCTGCCTGATCACCCGTCCATCGTTCTGGCGACTCTGAACGCCAAATACATCCACGCCAGCCTCGGCTTGCGCTACCTGCTGGCCAATATGGGGGATCTGAAGCCGCGCACGCTGCTGCGAGAATTCACGATTGCCCGTGAGCCGCAGGCGGTGGTGGACGAGTTGCTGGCCGCCTTGGGTGAGCCCTGTGAAGGGACTGTGCAGGTCATCGGATTTGGCGTGTACATCTGGAACGTCACCCCAACTTGCGAGGTAGTGCGCCTGCTCAAGCAGCAGCGCCCGACCTTGAAGGTGGTGCTGGGGGGCCCCGAGGTCAGTCACGAGGTGGATGAGCAAGCCATCGTGCAGCTGGCGGACCACGTCATCACGGGTTGGGGCGATGTGAGCTTTCCCAAGTTGTGCCGTGCGCTGCTGCACGGCCCCCGCCCGCTGATGAAGGTCATCGCCGGTGAGCAGCCCCCGCTGGATCAGATTGCTTTGCCCTATGGCGAGTACACCGACGCCGACCTGGCTCACCGCCTGCTGTATGTTGAGGCCTCACGCGGGTGCCCGTTCAAGTGCGAGTTTTGCCTGAGTTCGCTCGACAAGACCGCCATTGCATTTGATCTGGACGCTTTTTTGGCGCAAATGCAGGGTCTCTATGACCGGGGTGCACGCAACTTCAAGTTTGTGGATCGCACGTTCAACCTGAAGATCGACGCCTCGGTGCGCATCCTGCAATTCTTTCTGGACCGCTTGAGTCCTGACCTGTTCGTGCACTTTGAGGTCATTCCCGACCACTTGCCCGAGCGCCTCAAGGCCATGATTGCCCGGTTTCCGCCTGGTGTGTTGCAGTTTGAGGTGGGCATCCAGAGCTTCAATGTGGAGGTGCAGCAGCGCATCTCCCGCAAGCAGGATAACGCCAAAACCGAGGCCAATCTGGCCTGGCTGGTCACTGAATCCAACGCCCACCTGCACACCGATCTCATCTTTGGCCTGCCCGGCGAGAGCCTGGAGAGTTTTGCACTCGGCTTTGACCGGCTCCACGCCCTCAAGCCGCACGAGATTCAGCTGGGTATCTTGAAGCGCCTGCGTGGCACGCCCATTGCCCGCCATACCGTGCCGTTCCAGATGGTGTTTGATCCTGCCCCGCCCTACACGGTGCTACAGACCGGTGCGGTGGACGCGGAGACCCTGCAGCGATTCACCCGCTTGGCGCGCTACTGGGAGTTGGTGGCCAACTCCGGGCGCTTCAAGCGCACGCTTGACCTGCTGCTGCAAAT
>JBIIVW010000252.1:0-4867 GCA_044339205.1 Rhodoferax sp.
CAAAAGGGCGGCCAGGCCATCATGACCCTGCCCGCCACACCCCTCAAGTGCGCTGGCGCGCCTTTGAAAATGACCTTCATGCTGCGTGACCGCTTGGCACAAGCCGGCACCCTGGACAAGTCCAAGGTGACCTTTTACTCGGCACTGGGCACGGTATTTGGCGTCAAAGTGGTCAACGACAATGTGCTGGAGCGCTGGAAAAACCTCGGGATTGACACCGAGTTCACCCAAAAACTCAAGGCCATAGACATCGGCGCGCGCCGCGCAACATTCATTTCGCCCGAGGGCCTGTCCACCGAGGTGCCTTACGACTTCATCCATGTGGTGCCCCCCATGCGCGCGCCCGACGCCGTCAAAAACTCCGACCTGGCCTGGAAAGAAGGCCCCATGGCCGCCGGTGGCTGGCTGGAGGTGGACAAGGCCACGCTGCAACACAAGCGTTTCAAAAACGTCTTTGGCATTGGCGACATCAATGGCACGCCACGCGGCAAGACCGCCGCAACCGTCAAGAAAAGCGCGCCACTGGTGGCGCAGCACCTGGTGGACGTGATTGCCGGGCGCGAACCCGGCCAGGTCTTTGACGGCTACACCTCCTGCCCCCTGATCGTGCGCGAAGGCGCGGCCATGCTGATCGAGTTTGACTACGACGGCAAGCTCACGCCTTCCCTGCCCATGATCGAGCCACTGCAGGCCGGATTTTTTGGCTGGCTGCTCAAATACCGCATGCTCAAACCGGCTTACATCGCCGTGCTCAAGGGCCGGGTCTGAGCCGCAGCCCCCTCACATTAGGAGATACCCCATGTATGAAATCTGGCTGATGATCAACATCGTGTTCGAGATTGCCTTGTCTTACTGGCTGCCCATTGCCCTGGGCGTTGGCCTGTGGCTGGTACTGATGTGGTTGGCGCGAAACCGCCTGAGTGCTCAAGTGATCCCGCTGTCGCTGGCCCTCGGGGCTGTAGCGGCAGTGGTGGCGTTTTTTGCCTTGCCTGCCATCAACAAATCGACCCTGGCCGACATGGGCTACTGGGTGGACTGGGTCAACCTGGGCAGCTGGGCGCTGACGGCCGGCGTGCTGGCTGTTATGGCAGTCATTCCGCTGGCCAGCCTGCTGCGCCAGACTCGTTGAGGCACCCGGTCGGCAACAATGCACGGTTTCAACCGCATTGACTGCCAACCGCCATGACCGAACCCGACGCCATTCCCCAGATTCTCGCCACCTGCCGTACCGTGGCGGTGGTGGGCTTGTCGCCCAAGGCGCACCGCGCCAGCTTTGATGTGTCGCGCTATATGCAGGCCCACGGCTGGCGCATCATTCCCGTCAACCCCGTGGCGGCGGGGCAAACCATTTTGGGCGAGACGGTGTACGCCACCCTGCAGGAGGCCGCCCAGGCTGAAAAAATCGACCTAGTTAACGTGTTTCGCAACGCCGAAGATGTGCCGCCCGTGGTGGCGGATGCCATTGCCATCGGCGCCCCTGCGCTGTGGCTGCAGCTGGGCATTCGCCACGACGCGGCCCTGGAGCGCGCCCGCGCCGCCGGCATGCTGGTGGTACAGGACAAATGCCTGAAAGTGGAACACGCCATGCGGGCCTGAACGTGGGAGCCAATCAGCTTGCTGCGACAATGGAAGTTATGAACGAACAAGCCCCCCAGAGCGCTTTCGCGCCCCTTAAAAACGACACCTTCATTCGCGCCTGCCTGCGCCAAGCCACCGATTACACGCCCGTGTGGCTGATGCGCCAGGCAGGCCGCTACTTGCCGGAATACAAGGCCACCCGCGCCAAAGCCGGCAGTTTCATGGGCCTGGCCACCAACACCGACTACGCCACCGAGGTCACGCTGCAGCCCCTGGAGCGCTTCCCGCTGGATGCCGCCATTTTGTTCAGCGACATTCTCACCGTGCCCGACGCCATGGGCCTGGGGCTCTCTTTTGCGCTGGGCGAAGGCCCCAAGTTTGCTCACCCGGTGCGCGATGAGACGGCTGTCGCCAAGCTGCAAGTGCCCGACATGGACAAGCTGCGCTATGTGTTTGACGCCGTCACCTCCATCCGCAAGGCGTTGAACGGCCGGGTGCCACTGATCGGCTTCTCGGGCAGCCCGTGGACGCTGGCGTGCTACATGGTGGAAGGCGCTGGGTCGGATGACTACCGCCAAGTCAAAACCATGCTGTATTCCCGCCCTGACCTGATGCACAAAATGCTGCAAGTCAATGCCGACTCCGTGGCGCAGTACCTGAACGCCCAAATTGAAGCCGGCGCGCAAGCGGTCATGATTTTTGACAGCTGGGGCGGCGTGCTGGCCGATGGTGCGTTCCAGGAATTCAGCCTGGCCTACACCGCCCGCGTGCTGGCGCAGGTTAAAAAAGAGCACCTGGGTGTGCGCATCCCCCGCATCGTGTTCACCAAGGGCGGCGGCATGTGGCTCAAAGACATGGACGCGCTGGACTGCGATGTGCTCGGGCTGGACTGGACCGTGAACCTGGCCAAGGCCCGCGTGGTGGTGGGCCAAAACAAGGCTCTGCAGGGCAACATCGACCCCAACGTGCTGTTTGCGGCACCCGCCCAGATTGAGGCCGAAGTGGTACGGGTTCTCAACAGTTTTGGCACCCCCCATGTGGGCGCGGGCACCGGGCCTACCCACATTTTCAACCTCGGCCACGGCATAAGTCAGTACACACCCCCGGAGAACGTGGCGTCACTGGTGCAAGCGGTGCATCAGCACTCGCGCAAAATGCGCTGCTGATCTTTTTACCCGGCACGCCTAGCATCTTTTGGGTCAAAAACCGGGATTGAAGTCAGACTTATGCACAAAAACCTGAAAGTACTGCAGCAAGCCCGGCCTGCCAAGGATTAATTGCTATGAAACAAATAGCGATCGCAAGTCATTGATTTATAACGATTTTGAGTTTTGCTTTTTTTGTGGGCAGTCTGGTGAAAGCCTTGATTTACAAGGGATTAGCGGCCGTTCAGCAGACATATCAACAAAGTTATCCACAGAAATTCTGGATGTCTCCCAAATCGTTTATGAATCAAAGACTTAAGTCGACTTTCGCAAGTTCACTTCAAGAACGCACACCAAACCAGGCGCTGACATGACCCACGGGTTGCAAATTTGGGTGCCTCTACCGGCACATAGCCAGGTCAGCGGACCCCTTACTTACCTAAGTGAGCAGCCACTCGCCCCAGGCACACTGGTGCGAGTGCCGCTTGGCAAACGGGAGCTTCTCGGGGTCGTCTGGGACACCCTGGCACCCACCGATCTGGATGCGGCCGGCATCGACCCCACCCGCCTGCGCCCGGTGGCGGGCACACTGGACGGCATTGCCCCGCTGACCCCGGCCTGGCGCCAACTGGTGACGTTTGCCGCCAGCTACTACCAACGCTCGGCCGGCGAGGTGGCACTCGCCGCCATCCCGCCGCAACTGCGCGACCTGAACACGACGCAACTCGCACGCCGACTCAAACGCCACGCCAAGGCAGGCGACCCGGCTGCGCCCGGTGCTGCCCCGGCAGTGGAATCCGTCGCCCTGACACCCGAGCAAACCACCGTGATCGCCCGGTTTGAACAGGAGGGGGGGCCCTTTTTGCTCTTTGGCGCCACGGGCAGCGGCAAAACCGAGGTGTATTTGCGCTCTGTGCAGCACCTGCTCCAGGGCGACCCGACCGCCCAGGCCCTCATCATGGTGCCCGAGATCAATCTGACGCCCCAGTTGGAGGCCCGCTTTCTGGCGCGCTTTGCCCCGCTGTACGGCGAAGAGGCCGTGGTCTCCATGCACAGTGGCATGACCCCGGCGCAGCGACTCAAATCCTGGTTGGGCGCGCACAGCGGCATGGCCCGCATTGTCTTGGGTACGCGCATGGCTGTGTTTACGTCCCTGCCCAACCTCAAGCTAATCATCGTGGACGAAGAACACGACCCCAGCTACAAACAACAAGAAGGCGCCCGCTATTCCGCGCGTGACCTGGCCATCTACCGCGGCCGCCTGGAGGGCGCCAAAGTGCTGCTGGGTTCGGCCACCCCGTCGCTGGAGAGCTGGCACCACAGCCGCCCTGCAGTAGAGGGCGGCCGCTACGTGCGCCTGGAAATGCCCAGCCGGGTGGGCGAAAACGCCGCCCTGCCCCTGGTGCGACGCGTCGACATGAACCACCAGCCCAAACGATGTGTGTTTTCGCCGCCGCTGCTCAAGGCGATTGAGGAACGCATCGCCCGGGGCGAGCAAAGCATGGTGTTTTTAAACCGGCGCGGCTACTCGCCCGTGCTGCACTGCGCAGACTGCGACTGGAAAAGCGAGTGCACGCACTGCAGCGCGTTTCGGGTGTTCCACAAGATTGACCGCACTCTGCGCTGCCACCACTGCGGCTTCACCGAGCGGGTGCCGCGCGCTTGTCCCGCCTGCGGCAACCCCGACATCGCGCCCATGGGCCGGGGCACCGAACGACTGGAAGAGCACTTGGCCGAGCTGCTGCGCCAGCATCGCCGCCCCAACTCGGTCACGCCTGAGTGCCCCGAGGGCGAGCCGGTGCGCATTGTGCGCATTGACGCCGACACCACTAAGCTCAAAGGCGAGCTGGAGTCGCAACTCGCCCGCGTGCATTCGGGCGAGGTCGACATCCTGGTGGGCACGCAAATGATTGCCAAGGGGCATGACTTCCGGCGCATCACGCTGGTGGCGGCCATCAATGCCGACAGCGCCCTGTTTTCCAGCGACTTCCGGGCGCCAGAGCGCCTGTTCAGCCTGTTGATGCAGGCGGCAGGCCGGGCCGGGCGCGATGCCGGCATCAGCGGCGCCAGCGAGATGTGGGTGCAAACCTTTCACCCCAGCCACCCGCTGTTTGAAGCCCTCAAGCGCCACGATTACCCGGCCT
>JBIIVW010000253.1:0-4864 GCA_044339205.1 Rhodoferax sp.
GCACACCCATGGTGATGAAGGTCCCAATCATCATGGACGGCTATGACGGCCCCACCATCGTGGGGTTCGAGGTGGAGCAGATGATCATGCCGAGGCTGACCGGGCCTCATGTGCCCCGGCTGATGGGTCTCGGAGATTTTTCTGCAATGCCCTATATCGTCACCGAGAAAATAGAGGGCGAGTCGTTACTCGGCTTGTTCAAGCATGCGCCCCTTCCACTATCGGACCTGCTTGAAACAGCGGCCCGCATTGTGCAGGCCGTTGCCGATTTGCATGGGCAGCATGTGATTCATTTGGACCTGAAACCAGAAAACCTGATGCAACGGCCGGTTTCGCTGGGCTCGGGTGGGGACATAGTTCTGATTGACTTTGGGCTGAGTCGCCATGACCAGTTACCAGACCTTTTGGCCGAGGAATTTTCCATTCCAATGGGAACATATCCCTATATCGCGCCAGAGCAATACCTGCAGTGCCGTGATGACCTGCGGTCGGACTTGTTCGCTTTGGGCGCCATGATTTATGAGCTTGCCACTGGTCAATTGCCATTCGGCATGCCCAAAAAGTTGAACGGCGTGCGTAAACGCCTCTGGCGAGACCCGGTGCCACCGCGTGCCCTGCGGCCCGAGATACCGGAGTGGTTGCAGGAAATCATCCTGCGAGCGCTAGAGGTAGATCCCATGCACCGGTATCAGACGGCTGCACAAATGGGTTTTGATCTGGCGCATCCTCTGCAAATCAAACTGACACCGCGTGCGATGAAGGTCAGGCAGGACGGCCTTCTGACAGTGTTGCAACGCTGGCGCGCCATGCGCGGACTCAAACGATTTACCGCACCCGAACCAGTGGCGGAACAGCTGGCTTCGGCGCCGGTCATTTGCGTTGCAGTAGATTTATCCCCCGAGGGCGAGGCGCTGGCCAGAATTTTGCGCGGATCAGTCAAGCAAATGCTGGTAACCCAGGCAAATGCCCGAATCGCCTGTGTCAACGTTCTGAAGACCTCCCGAATCGGGATTGATCAGGCCATGGATGAGGCGGGCAATAACCTGCATGTGGTGCGGCTTGTGGCGTTGAGAGCCTGGGCTGAAAGTATTGATTTGCCCGAAGAGCGATTGACCTTTGGCATTCTTGAAGGACCTGATGCGGGCCCGGTGATCATTAACTATGCCACGGCAAATCATGTGAGCCACATCGTACTTGGCGCTCGCGGCCACTCGACGGCACGACGCTATCTGGGCTCTGTTTCTGCGCAAGTTGTGGCCGAGGCGCACTGTTCAGTGACAGTAATACGGGCTCCCGAACTGAGCGAGAGAGTTTCCAGGGTGTGAATCTGCGAGCTGCATGGATTGCGTCCGGCCTACTTGCAGGTACGCTGGCAGCTCGTATTCTTGAGGCCACTCCAGTCCTGAGCGCTTCAATCTCGAAACCTCTGAACCACCCAGTCAGCTATTTAGTAGGGGCTTACCCTGACATTAACGTCGTTACACCTCGCTTGCAATTTTGCCGTAAGCAAGCCCTTTCATAGTCCGGCTACAAACCCAAGAAAGTAAGAGCGACTGGTGTGAATTTCACGTTTTAAACGTGCTGGCATTCTGGTCAAAAGAGGCGCGGGTTTGGATAGAGACAGCAATAGACCAAGTAGCAGGTCACTGAACTCCTTTGTCATTGTTAATCCCGCGGGCCCTTTGCCCACGGCAAGATCAGCGATACATGGGCGGACTTCGAAAACAACCGTCCGGTTAAATTGCCGGACACACAAGGAGAAAGCAAAATGGCGACAATGGATACGATAACGAATGTGCGGGAGCGATCCCGGCCAATGACCCGCGAAGAGAAGAAGGTGATCATGGCTTCTTCTGCGGGCACGATTTTTGAGTGGTACGACTTCTACCTGTACGGTTCGCTGGCCGCCATCATCGGCGCGCAGTTCTTCACCGCATTCCCCGAGAGCACGCGCAACGTGTTCGCGCTGTTGGCCTTTGCGGCCGGCTTCATCGTGCGTCCGTTTGGCGCGCTGGTGTTCGGCATGCTGGGCGACATGATCGGTCGCAAGTACACCTTCCTGATGACCATCGTCATCATGGGCGTGTCGACCTTCCTGGTCGGCATCCTGCCCAACTATGAAAGCATCGGCACGGCCGCACCCATCATCCTGATCGTGTTGCGCATGGCGCAGGGCCTGGCGCTGGGCGGCGAGTACGGTGGCGCTGCCATCTACGTGGCCGAACACGCACCGGCCAACCAGCGTGGTTACTTCACCGCCTTCATCCAGACCACGGCGACGTTGGGTCTGTTGTTGTCGTTGATCGTGATTTTGTCTGTACAAGGTTACGTCAACGGGGCCTACCCTGATGTGCCCTTGATGAAGGACGGCGTTGCGGTATTGATGGCCGACGGCAACCCGACCATGGTCAAGGCGTTCAACGCCTGGGGTTGGCGTGTTCCGTTCATCGGCTCGATCTTCCTCTTGGCCATCTCGCTCTACATTCGCTTGCAGATGAACGAGAGCCCGGCCTTCAAGAAAATGAAGGAAGAGGGCCGTACGTCCAAGGCCCCACTGAGCGAAGCCTTCGGCAACTGGAAAAACGGAAAGATCGCGCTTCTCGCGTTGCTCGGCCTGGTCGCAGGCCAGGCTGTGGTCTGGTATACCGGCCAGTTCTACGCGTTGTTCTTCATGCAGAACGTGATCAAGGTTGACAGCTTTACCGCCAACGTCATGGTGGCCTGGTCGCTGATTCTGGGCACCGGCGGCTTCCTGGTCTTCGGCGCGCTGTCAGACCGCATCGGCCGCAAACCGATCATCCTGGTGGGTTGCCTGCTCGGTGCGATCTCCTTCCTGCCTGTGTTTACGCTCTTGACCAAGACCGCCAACCCGGCGCTGTACGCGGCGCACCAGACACCGGTCACTGTGACTGTGTCGCCAACAGACTGCTCGTTCCAGTTCAACCCAACCGGCACGGTCAAGTTCACGTCGTCTTGCGACATCGCCAAGGCCCAGCTGGCCCGGACATCGGTGAACTACGAGACCATCGAGAGCGCGGCTGCTACGGTCGCCACGGTCAAGGTTGGCGAAACCGCGATTCCGTCGTACGACGCAAGCAAACTGACCGGCGACGACCTGAAGAAGGCGAAGGCCACCTTCGACTCCAGCCTGAACGCTGCGCTGAAACAAGCGGGTTATCCGCTGGTGCCGGCCGACAACAAGACCATCGCCAAGGCCCAGCACTTCTTTGACATTTTCTCGGCTCAGAAGCTCACCATCGTCTTCATCCTGACCTACCTCGTCATTCTGGTGACCATGGTCTACGGCCCCATTGCAGCCATGCTGGTTGAAATGTTCCCGACCCGCATCCGTTACTCCGGTCTGTCGCTGCCGTATCACATCGGCAACGGTTGGTTCGGTGGTTTGATGCCAGCAACCGCTTTTGCGATCTCTGCCCAGACCGGCAACATCTATTCAGGTCTGTGGTACGCGATCGTGATTGCAGTCATGACAGTCGTTGTCGGAACACTGTTTGTGCCAGGCGGCACACACAAGAAGGACATCTTTGCCGGCGACAGCGCCCGCTAGATGCGACTGCCGGGCGGGAACCTTCAAGTTCCTGGCTCGGCTTTTTATGCGAAACGGTTATCTACCTCAAAAGTAGAAACCGTTCTGCTTCCCGCAAATCCGGTACCCAGTGCAGTGCCGGATTTGCAGGGTGTAGAAATATGTGGCAAAGCACCAACCTCGTTAGAGTTCCGAACGTGTGATTTAACCGGTCACCGATTCGGAGCCTGAATGTCAGCGACGCAGTTTTGCAACCAGCGTTGCAATGGCCAACACCACCCCCAAAATGACCAGGTTTGAAGCCACCCCGGCGAGAACGGCATCTTTGAGGCTGGCCGTGCCGCCTGGCATGGTGGTGGGCAGTATCACGGCTACAAACACCACACCCATGCCCAAAGGCAGAACACGCCCGGTCACAGCCGATGTTCTCAGCATCGTTACGACAAGGGCGATGATGAGGCCGATACGAAATGGGTCGGATAGTTGCGAAAGCACGAGATCGGTCACGGTGAAGGCTCCTTTGTAATGTTGGCCCGGTAAAAGTTGGGTAAGTGTAGGCGCACTCGCCCCTTCAAAACTACGGACTATGACCTTGCATTGGGGTCACACTGATGTAGCGGCACACTTTTCAACGCGTCAGTTCATGGTGGTGCCAAACTCATTTGTCATCACTTATCGTAAGGACATGGTCAGTCCTGGTTGACAAAATATAAACAGCGTGATTTACGCCACGCTCTCTTCTATTCCAACAACAAACCAAACAAAGGGGGCCCTCCATGAGTGATCCTGTGGTCGACAAAATCCAAACGCATCCGAAGTACCTCGAACTCCGGAAAAAGCGCAACAGCTTCGGCTGGGGCCTGACCCTTCTGATGATGGTCGTGTACTACGGCTACATCGCCTTGATCGCCTTCAACAAGCCTTTTTTGGCGCAACCCATTGGCGCCGGCGTGACCTCCGTGGGCGTTCCCATTGGCATGGGCGTGATCGTTTTCACCATTGTCATTACAGCCATTTACGTGCGTCGGGCCAACAGCGAATTTGACGACCTGACCACCGCCATCCTGAAGGACGTCTCCAAATGAGCTACCTCAAATCCATTCCCCTGGCGCTAACCGCCACGCTGGCCGCAGGCGCCGCCCTGGCCGCGGGTGCCGATCTCGGACAAGTTGAAAAACAGCCCACCAACTGGGTGGCCATCAGCATGTTTGCCGGCTTCGTGATCATGACGCTGTTCATTACCAAATGGGCAGCCGCCAAGACCAAATCAGCCGCTGACTTCTACACCGGTGGTGGTGGCATCACCGGGTTCCAGAA
>JBIIVW010000003.1:0-49979 GCA_044339205.1 Rhodoferax sp.
CAACACGCCACCATCAACGACCATGTGACCTTTCGCCCCGGCGACGGCGCGCCGCTGGTAATTCCCCTCGGCCCGGTGGATATTGACCTGGCCGCCGATGGAAGCGCAACGCTGAGCTGGGTCGCCGACAACGGCGCCGCCGGTCTGGCAGCCATTCCACTCGCTCAATACCAGGAGTACGTGCGCCAGAAGCGCATTACGCTGATCAAATAGCTGGCCACCCCGTGAGGACAGCCCCGGGCCGCACCACAAACAGACATGACAAGCCGACGGTGCATCGGCACACCAGTCCTTCATTCCCATTTTTTTCTTCAAGGATCGACACACAATAACAACGAGCCTCTCACACCTTTCCAGACTGGCCACAGGCCTCGCACTGGGCGCCCTGCTGTCCTGCACTGCACTGGCTCAACCCGTCTCGCCTCATGCGGGTCACAACATGGCTGTACCCTCAAGCATCGCAAAAATCCCAAGGTGAGGAGGCTGGCGCAGGAGATCATTGAAGCGCAAAAGAAAGAAACTGCAATCATGCAAGTCTGGCTTGCGGAACAAAAGGCAAGCAAATAAAGCGCCTGGGTGCAAACACCAGCACCGACCGGCAAGCCGCACAGTGGATGAACTCCCCGGTTTTTGGCGTTGACCCGCGAATGAACCAAACCCGTCGGGCCGACCGCACCGGTTAACGTTCTTTTGCCACTCACGGTGCCAGAAACATCCCAGCAATGCACCAAGATGAGGTGGACAGAATGGATGTCATGTTGATAAAGCTCCAAGGCATGTGATTTGGAGCAGGGGAACAGGCCGTGTCATCAAAAATCCCGAATCTAGATCTTCACGGCCTGCACGAACAGAATGTACATGTACATCCATAAGGTCTCATCATGGCAACCACCAAAATTTTCAAAAATGGCAATTCGCAAGCAGTGCGGATTCCTTCAGAGCTGGCCTATAGCACTTGGGACATTGATCTGGTCATTGAGCGCGTGGGCGATGAGTTGCGCATCCGACCGGCCCAGCGGCGCATGGGTGATGTCTTGGGCAAGTTGGCCAAGTTTTCTCCTAACTTCACGGTGGAAGGTCGCGGAACCAATATTGAGGCCGAGCGCGAAGCCTTATGAAACCCAAGTACATGCTCGACACCAACATCTGCATCTACCTGATGAAGCACCAATCCGTCGAGGTCAGGGAACGCTTTGATCAATGTTTTGTCGGTGAACTTGTCATTTCCGCCATCACCCTGGCGGAACTTGAATATGGGGTGACTTGTTCAGGTGAAGCGCAGCTTGCTAATCGGGTTCAGCTGGATGGCTTTATTGAAGATGTTCCCGTGGCGCCGTTTGAGGCGCTTGCTGCCAGGGCGTATGGCCCCGCACGCTTTGGCAATCGAGATCGCAGCCGGGACGCCTTGGACAAACTGATCGCTTCCCACGCTCTGGCATTAGGCGTCGCTCTGGCCACCAATAATGAATCTGCTTTCACAGCCTATCGGGGTCTGGCTGTTGAAAATTGGGTCAACAATCACTGATCTCCCAGTGGTTATTCGATGTTCTGGTCGTCTTTCATGTTTTTATTCTTTGAAGCAGCCATTTATCGCAGGTGACCCGCCTCCAGACCAACGGACAGGAACTTAATATTTCAGGAAACAGGGATGATTTAATTAGAAATCAGCCCGTAGCCGGCGTATTACCAAGGTCTAACTAATTATTTAGATAGCAATGGCATCAACTCAAGAATAACCCCGCGGGCGTACCGACTGGCCACCTCCTGCACAAACCGGGCGAAGTCGACGTGCGCCTGGTCGTCCGCGCGGTCCGAGATGGTGCGCATGGCGGCAAACGCCACGCCGTAGTCATGGCAGACCTGGGCCACTGCAGCGCCCTCCATTTCCACCGCCAGCGGCAGGTGCCCGGCCGATTGCAGCGCCGCCTTGAGGTTGCTGGACTGATCGGCACGGCCGACAAACTGGTCCCCGCTGGCGATCAATCCGCGATGCAGGGTGGCATTCGAGGTGAACGGCCCAGGGTCCGCAAGGTCCTTGGTGCGCGTCAGATAAGACCGGGCTGCCGCCAACAGGTGTTCGCTCAAGCGCGTATCGCAATCAAACAGGGTGCGGCCGTACAGCGGGACCTCAAAGCGCGCAAACAGGGGCGACACATCCATGTCGTGCTGCATGAACTGGCCCGCCACCACCACATCGCCCACCTGAACCCCCGGCCCCAAACCACCGGCCACCCCGGTGAAAACCACTTGGTCCACGCCAAAGGCCTCAATGAGCGTGGTGGTCGTGGTGGCGGCCGCCACCTTGCCCATGCGCGAGAGCGCCAGCACGACTGACTGGCCGCCCAAGCGCCCCTGCCAAAAGATGCGCCCTGCGCGCTCCACGCGATGAGGCTGTTCCAGCAATTCGATCAGGCCGTGTTGTTCCTCGGCCAGGGCACTCAAGATCGCTGTCGTCGTCATGACAATTCCTCAAAGGATTTATAGATGAAAAAAGCGGCCCGAAGCCGCTTTCAAGGTCAACGTGAGGCGTTTTACTTGTCGCGCAACTCGCGGCGCAGGATCTTGCCCACGGGCGTCTTGGGCAACTCGGCGCGGAACTCCACCACCTTGGGCTGCTTGTAACCGGTCATGTTTTCCTTGCAGTAGGCACGCACCTGCGCTTCGGTCAAGGCAGGGTCTTTCTTGACGATGACCAATTTGACCGCCTCACCCGACTTGGCATCCGCCACGCCGACGCAAGCGCATTCCATGACGCCCGGCATTTGGGACACCACGTCTTCCAGCTCGGTTGGGTAGACGTTGAAGCCGCTCACCAGAATCATGTCTTTCTTGCGGTCCACGATTTTGAAGAAGCCACGCTCGTCCATGATGCCCACGTCGCCAGACTTGAAGTAGCCGTCGGCCGTCATGACCTTGGCGGTTTCATCGGGGCGCTGCCAGTAACCAGCCATCACCTGCGGGCCCTTGATCGCGATTTCACCGGCCTGGCCAATCGGCACCTCGTTGCCATCGTCATCGAGCAACTTGAGCCAGGTGCTCGACACCGGCACGCCAATGGAGCCCGAGTACTCGGTGGCAGTGACCGGGTTGGAGGTGGCAATGGGCGAGGTCTCGCTCAGGCCGTAGCCTTCACAGATGGCCGAACCTGTCTTCTCGAACCAGAGCTTGGCCACCGCACTTTGCACGGCCGTGCCGCCGCCAGCGGACACCAGCAAGTGACTCCAGTCCACCTTATTAAAGTCCGGGTGGTTGGCCAGGCCGTTGAACAGGGTGTTGACCGCAGGAAAGGTGTGAATCTTGTGCTTGGCCAGTTCCTTGAGCACCGCAGGGAAGTCACGCGGATTGGGAATCAGGATCAGCTTGCCCCCGGAGCGCATGGACATCATCATGCCCACCGTGAAAGCAAAGATGTGGTACAGCGGCAAGGCGCACACCGAGGTGGGCTGCTCGCCCGCCGGCACCTTTTTGAGCAGGGGCTCATTCCAGGCCTCGGCCTGCAACAGATTGGCCACCAGGTTGCGATGCAAGAGCACGGCACCTTTGGAGACCCCTGTGGTGCCGCCTGTGTACTGCAACACAGCCACATCGTCTGGCTTGAGCGCCACGTTCTTCAGGGTGGCGGCCGTGCCCGAGGCGATGGCCGCGTTAAAACGCACGGCTTTGGGCAGGGAGAACGGCGGCACCATCTTTTTCTTGTTGCGCACCACGTAGTTGACCAGCGCGCCCTTGATCAGGCCAAGCTGGTCGCCCATGGCACACAACACCACGTGCTTGACGGGCGTGGCAGCCAGACACTTCTCCAGCGTGGCGGCAAAATTCTCCAGAATGACAATCGCCTTGGAGCCGGAATCCTTGAGCTGGTGCTCCAGCTCACGAGGGGTGTAAAGCGGGTTGATGTTGACCAGCGTGAAGCCGGCACGCAGGATGGCGGCCACGGCCACCGGGTACTGCAACACATTGGGCATCATCACCGCCACCCGGTCGCCCTTGACCAGGCCCAGGCCTTGCAGATAGGCCCCAAAGGCCTCACTCAGGCTGTCGACCTGCTTGTAGCTCATGTCCTTGCCCAGGAAGCTGTAGGCCGTGCGGTCGGCAAACTTGCTGAAGCTCTCCTCAAACATCTGCACCATGGACGAATACTGACTCGGGTCAATGTCGGCGGGCACGCCTTCGGGGTAGCTCTTGAGCCAAATACGGTCAGTCATTGAAATTCCTCAGGATTGGAGTCAAACAAATTCCTGAATTGTCAGGTTTTTGTCAGATTAGAAACAGTGTGTTTTCCCTAGTGCGCCGGACCGATCAAGCCCGCAACGCGGTCAGCACTTCGTCCAGCATCTTCTTGGCGTCGCCAAACAGCATGCGGTTGTTTTCTTTGTAAAACAAGGGGTTGTCGACCCCGGCGTAGCCCGAGGCCATGCTGCGTTTCATGACAATCGACGTCTTGGACTTCCAGACTTCCAGCACCGGCATGCCGGCGATCGGACTGGTCGGGTCGTCTTGTGCCGCCGGGTTGACGATGTCGTTGGCACCGATGACGATGGTGACATCGGTGGTGGGGAAATCGTCGTTCAGCTCGTCCATCTCGAACACGATGTCGTAGGGCACCTTGGCCTCGGCCAGCAACACGTTCATGTGCCCTGGCATGCGCCCCGCTACCGGGTGGATGCCAAAACGCACGTTAACGCCCTTCTCACGCAGGTATTTGGTGATCTCAAACACGGTGTGCTGCGCCTGCGCTACCGCCATGCCGTAACCAGGCACGATGATGACGTTTTTGGCTTCGCGCAGCAGTTCAGCAGTTTCACCCGCCAGGATGGGGTTGACCTCACCTACCGGCTCGGCCGCGCCACCCGTGGCCTTGGGCTTGGCCGCTGTAGTCCCAAAACCGCCAGCAATCACGCTGATGAAGCTGCGGTTCATGGCGTTGCACATGATGTACGACAGAATCGCACCGCTGGAGCCCACCAAGGCACCAATCACGATCAGCAGGTCGTTGCTCAGCATGAAGCCGGTGGCTGCTGCGGCCCAGCCAGAGTAGCTGTTGAGCATGGACACCACCACCGGCATATCGGCGCCGCCAATGGCCAGCACCATGTGAATACCGAACAGCAGGGCGATGATGGTCATCACAATCAAGGCGGTTTTTCCGGCTTCAATCGACTCGGCGTTCAGGAACTCGCGGCCAAAGTAAATCACGCCCAACAGGCCAGCCAGGTTCAAAAAGTGGCGCCCGGGCAACAGCAGCGGGCTGCCGCCAATGCGGCCGGAGAGCTTGCCAAAGGCCATGATCGAACCGGAGAACGTGATGGCGCCAATCAAAATGCCGATGTAGATTTCCATCTCATGAATGGCTTTGGCCGCACCCTCGTAGCCTTTGGAGGCCTCGGGATCAATGAACGTGGCCAAGCCGACCAAGACCGCAGCCAGGCCAACCATGCTGTGCATGAGGGCCACCAGCTCGGGCATTTGGGTCATTTGCACGGTGCGCGCGGCGTACAGGCCAATGGCGCCACCCACCACCATCGCGCCCACAATCCAGGGCACGCCAGCGGCGGTGACCTGGGGGCCAAAAATGGTGGCCAACACGGCCAGCGCCATGCCGAGCATGCCGTACAGATTGCCCCGACGGGCGGTTTCCTGATTGGACAAACCGCCCAGACTCAGGATGAAAAGAATGATGGCGCCGATGTAGGCGACGGTTGCAAGACTTGCGGACATGAATCGTCTCCTTCTTATTTTCGGAACATCGCCAGCATGCGCTGGGTGACGGCAAAGCCGCCAAACATATTGATGGCGGTGAGCACGATGGCGGCCGCAGCGAGCCACTGGATCACGCTGTCAGGCCGGTTGACCGCCCCGGCAATCGGCGATATTTGCACCAGGGCACCGATGGCAATGATGCTGCTGATGGCGTTGGTCACGCTCATGAGCGGCGTGTGCAGGGCGGGCTTGACGTTCCAGACCACCATGTAGCCCACAAAGCAGGCCAGCACAAACACCGTGAAGTGCGACATGAACTCCTTGGGCGCACTCGACCCGATCAACCAGAACACCAGCGCACCGACGCCAAACACAATGGCCGTGCTGCGAATGGAGGCCGGCTCGCTGCTTTGGCCGTGCCCGCCCTTGGGCTTGGCGACAGCGGCCACTGGCTTGGCCGCACTCGCGGCCGGCGCAGCGGGCAACTTGGGGGCAGGCGCGGGCCAGGTCACAGCACCGTCTTTGACGACGGTGAGGCCGCGAATGGCATCGTCTTCCATGTTGACGTTGATCACGCCATCTTTGGTTTTGCACAACTCCTCGGTCAGGCGAAACAGGTTGCTGGCGTACAGCGTCGAGGATTGGGTGGCCAGGCGCGAGGCCAGGTCGGTGAAGCCCACAATCGTCACACCGTGTCTGACGACTGACTGGCCGGGCTCGGTCAGCTCGCAGTTGCCACCCTGCTCGGCAGCCATGTCCACAATGACGCTGCCGGGCTTCATCGACCGCACCATCTCGGCGGTGATCAGCTTGGGTGCAGGTTTGCCGGGGATCAGCGCCGTGGTGATGATGATGTCGACCTCTTTGGCCTGTTTGGCGTACATCTCGCGCTGGGCTTTCTGGAAACCCTCGCTCATCACCTTGGCGTAGCCGCCACCGCCGCCGCCCTCTTCCTCGTATTCGACCTTGACGAATTCGCCGCCCAGGGACTTGACCTGGTCGGCCACTTCAGCGCGGGTGTCGTTGGCGCGCACGATGGCACCCAGGCCAGCAGCCGTGCCAATGGCGGCCAAACCGGCCACACCGGCGCCGGCGATGAACACCTTGGCAGGCGGCACCTTGCCCGCCGCCGTGATCTGGCCATTGAAAAAGCGGCCAAAGGCGTTGGCTGCCTCGACCACGGCGCGGTAGCCGGTGACGCCGGCCATGGAGGTCAGTGCGTCCATCTTCTGGGCCCGGCTCAGCATGCGGGGGAGCGCGTCAATAGCCAGCACGGTGGCGTTTTTGGCGGCCAGCTGCTGCATCAACTCGGGGTTTTGGGCCGGCCAGATAAAGCTGATCAGGGCGCCACCTTCACGCATCAGCGCCACTTCGTCGGCGCTGGGGCCACGCACCTTGAAGACGATGTCGGAGGTGGCCCAGAGCTCGACTGCATTCGGCACGATGGTGGCGCCGGCGGCAATGTAGCTCTCATCGCTGAAACTGGCCTGGGCGCCGGCACCCGACTCGATGGCCACCGAAAAGCCAAGTTTGATCAGCTTTTGCACGGCCTCGGGCACGGTCGCCACCCGCTTTTCACCAGGAAAAACCTCACGCGGAACACCAATTCGCTGGGCGGGGGCAGGGTGTGCAACGGGTGCGCCTCCTGAGGGGGTGGCAATGCTTGCGCCAGTCGTCATGAAGCGTCTCCTTGTTCAAGGGTTGTTTTGTTAAAAATATTTGAGCTTACCCGAGTTTTTTCATTTTTTTGAGCGGGCAAACCATGACAGTGCGGCTCAGGTCAGCCGTTTGTCAGGCCCAAGGCCTATGCATAATCCAGCATGGACACACGTTGGAAACCAAGCGCTACAGTGGCGGCGATCATCGAGCAGGACGATCGATTTTTACTGGTGGAAGAGCACACCCCAGAGGGGTTGCGACTCAACAACCCGGCCGGCCATCTGGACCCCGGAGAAAGCCTGGAAGACGGCTGCGCCCGGGAAGCATTAGAGGAAACTGCCCATATTTTTTACCCCCGTGCCATTGTGGGCGTCTACATGTCGAGATTTCTGCGTCCCGCGCGAGACAAGGCGCCAGCGCAGGATGTCACTTATTTGCGCGTGGCCTTCTGCGGCACCCTGGGCGCATTTCAGGCAGACCGCGCACTCGACAAGGGGATCGTGCGGACCCTGTGGCTGACGGCTGACGAAGTGCGTGCCAGCGCATCCCGCCACCGCAGCCCACTGGTGCTGCGCTGCATGGAGGATTACCTGGCGGGGCAGCGTTACCCCTTGGCCATGATTCACACAGACGCTTCGGTCATGCTATAAAAATTAGCGACCTTAACCAAGTAAAACGTCGGCTAGCGGCATTTTCTATTAAATTCCTGCCAAAAAGGCGACGAGGCCTGCGCGGGAGCCGGCAGCGGCTCACCACACGGCGGGGATAATTCAGCCCCTATGGAAAAGCAACACAACGGACAGCGGGTGGTGGTGGGTTTGAGCGGCGGCGTGGACTCGGCGGTGACGGCCTGGCTGCTCAAGCAGCAGGGCTATGAGGTCATCGGCATCTTCATGAAGAACTGGGAAGATGACGACGACTCCGAATACTGCTCATCGAACATCGATTTTGTGGATGCGGCGGCCGTCGCCGACGTGATCGGCATCGAGATCGAGCACGTCAATTTTGCCGCCGAGTACAAGGACCGGGTGTTTGCCGAGTTCCTGCGCGAATACAGCAGCGGGCGCACGCCCAACCCGGACATCCTGTGCAACGCCGAGATCAAGTTCAAGTCGTTTCTGGACCACGCCATGCGCCTGGGGGCCGAGAAAATCGCCACCGGCCACTACGCCCGGGTGCGGCTCAACGAAACCACGGGCAAGCACGAGCTGCTCAAGGGCCTGGACCCCTCCAAAGACCAAAGTTACTTTTTGCACCGGTTGAACCAGGCGCAGTTGTCCAAAACCCTGTTTCCGGTGGGCGAGCTGCACAAGACCGAGGTGCGCCGTCTGGCTGACGAGATTGGCCTGCCCAACGCCAAAAAGAAAGACTCCACCGGCATCTGTTTTATTGGCGAGCGGCCGTTTCGGGATTTCTTGAACCAATACATCGCCAAGGAGCCCGGCCCGATCAAGGACGAGAAGGGCCGCACCATCGGCCAGCATGTGGGCTTGAGCTTTTACACCCTGGGCCAGCGCCAGGGCTTGGGCATTGGCGGGCTCAAAGCCAAGGGCGAGCAGCGCGGTGGCGGCGAGCACGCGCCCTGGTTTGTGGCGCGTAAAGACATGGAAAAAAACACGTTGTGGGTGGTGCAAGGTCACGATCACCCGTGGCTGCTGTCACACGATCTGGCCGCTCAGGACGCCAGCTGGGTGGCCGGCACCCCGCCTGCTGCCGGGGCGCTGGCTGCCAAAACCCGCTACCGCCAGGCGGATGCGCCTTGTGTGCTGACGCCCCAGGGCGAGCAGGCCTTCAGCCTGCACTTCCCCGACCCGCAATGGGCCGTGACGCCGGGGCAGTCGGCAGTGTTGTATGACGGCGAGGTGTGTTTGGGTGGCGGGGTGATTGCGGGCTGATTTGTCGCGAGTTTTCGAGATTGGACAACCTTTAAGGACCAATTTATTTCAGGACTCGGGTTGACATCGCACTCAGCTCCGCGGCTGCCCCCCGCCCTCCGGGCTCCGCCTTGATGCCGCTGCGCTGAGCGCGACATCAACCCGAGTCAGCCAGCATGGTGTAACCCACGGGTATTCGAGCCTGACCCACCCACATCGCTGACAACGCAGCCCAGTCCGTCGGTTATCGTCAAGCCATGACCACACCCCGATTTGCCCACGCCCTGCCCTTGCTCGCCGTTCTGGGCTCCGTGACCGCGCTGGGGATTGGCACCTCGTTTGCCAAGCAGCTGTTTCCCCAGGTGGGCTCGCTGGGCACCACCGCGCTGCGGGTGGGGTTTTCGGCGCTGATTTTGCTGCTGCTGTGGCGGCCCTGGCGCTGGCCGCTCTCCGGCGCCGACGCCAGGTCCTTGCTGCGCTATGGCGTGGCGCTGGGCTTCATGAACCTGCTGTTTTACATGTCGCTGCGCACCATTCCGTTTGGGGTGGCGGTGGCGATCGAGTTCACTGGGCCGCTGGCGGTGGCCCTGTTTTATTCACGTAAACCGATTGATTTTGTCTGGGTGGCGCTGGCGGTGGTCGGCTTGGGCCTGCTGCTACCACTGGGCACCCATGCGGCCGGTCTGGACCTGCAGGGGGTGGCGTATGCGCTGGCGGCCGCCGTGTGCTGGGGTGCCTACATCGTGTTTGGCAAGCGGGTGAGCCATTTGCACGCGGGTCATTCGGTCGCGCTGGGCCTGACGGTGGCGGCCATCACGGTGGTGCCCTTTGGCGTGTGGCATGCAGGCGCCGCCTTGCTGGACCCGCATATTTTGCTGTTCGGGCTGGGTGTGGCGGCGGTCTCCAGTGCGATCCCGATTTCCCTGGAAATGGTGGCCTTGAAGCGTTTGTCACCGGAGTCGTTTGGCATCATGACCAGCCTGGAGCCGGCGGTGGCGGCCCTGCTGGGCTTGATGTTGCTGGACGAACACCTAACGGGCGTGCAGTGGCTGGCTATTGTCTGCATCATGCTGGCTGCGGCGGGCAGTTCGGGCACCGCCCGGCGTGGACCGCTGGCCAGCGAGATTCATTCAATATCATAAACAATAGCTACTCACCCAATCAACACGCCGGCTAGAGGTCTAAATAGCCGAAGATCCAAGTACAAAATGCATCAATGGGTAGTTTAATCGGCGTGCATAAAAATTACCTCAAGCCCCCCCAAACCGCTTAAAACCCCTCAACCCATGCGGGCCAGCAGGGCTTGCATGTCTTTCATCGTCCGGTCCAGGCCCTCTTTTTGGGTGGCGTCAGGCTGCAGGCAACTTTGCAGCTCCTGCTCCATGAAGCACATCGTCATGCGCAGATAGGTGCTGTCGAGCGCCTTGCGCACGGCCGAGAACTGCTGGCTGATCTTGAGGCAGCTGTCGCCCTCCTCAATCATGCGCTGCACGCCCCGAATCTGGCCTTCGGCGCGGCGCAGGCGGTTCAACACCTCGGTGCGGGCGGTCACGTCGGTCAATGCGGTCATGGCGATCTCCTTGCGTCCAATGGACTCACTTCAATTTGATGCCCAACGCATCAAACACTTCTATGCTGACCGGTATGCCTTGCCCAACACTTTGGGTGACGGTGCAGTAAGACTCAAACTGGCTCAGCACCCGATCCAGATGCTCCAGCGAGGCGGCGGGCACACCCACGGTCAAGACCGCCCGAATACCCAACACGCGCATGCGCCCCTCGGCGTTGCGCCCCACCTCGGCAGTCACATCACAGGTGATGGGCTCAGGCGCCTGCTTGAATTTGCGCAGGGCAAACAGCAACGAGTCCGACAGGCAGTTGCCCACGGCGGCCGCCAGCAACTGCACGGGCGACGGACCCTGGCCTGCACCCAGCGGCGCAGGCTCATCGCCCGTGAGGACGGGCACCGCACCACCAAAGTGAATGTCAAACTGGTAGTCCTGCTTTTGCTGCAACCGGACGTGGATGGTGGACTCACTCATGGTGTGTGCCGCTCAGTTGGCGCAGCCAATTTTGGACTCAGGCACACCCAGCTTCTTGAGGATGATGCCCAGCGGGCAAAAGTTGCTAAAGCCAAACTGAAACAAATTGGCCCCCACAAAGGCGGTAAACGCCAGCGCCCATTTGCTGACAAACAACGGGCTACCCTCCACGCCCAAGGCGAGGGAAATCATGATGAAAAGGCCGGCAATAACGAAGATGTAACGTTGAACTGTCATGGCAATAACTCCTTAAAAAATAAAAACAACAAGGGAACTCAAATCACCCGGCCCGCGCCTCCATGCGCTTGCGGAACAAGGCGTAATACAGCACCGGAATCACCACCAGCGTGAGCAGGGTGGAGACCAAAATACCGAAGATCAGGGTGACAGCCAGGCCATTGAAAATGGGGTCGTCCAGAATGAAGAAGGCACCAATCATGGCCGCCAGCCCGGTCAGGGCAATGGGCTGCGCCCGCACGGCGGCTGACTGCACCACTGCGTCCTTGAACGCCATGCCCTCACGCACCTGCAGCTCAATAAAGTCCACCAGCAAGATGGAATTGCGCACGATGATGCCGGCCAGCGCGATCATGCCGATCATGGAGGTCGCCGTGAACTGCGCCCCGGTCAGGGCGTGGCCCGGCATCACGCCAATGATGGTCAAAGGAATGGGCGCCATGATGACCAGCGGCGTGAGGTAACTGCGAAACTGCGCCACCACCAGCAGGTAAATAAGGATCAGGCCCACGCCGTAAGCAGCGCCCATGTCGCGGAAAGTTTCATAGGTGATCTGCCATTCGCCATCCCACTTGATGGCGTATTGGCGGTAGGGGTCCGCCGGCTGGCGAATCCAGTACTCGCCCATCTCACCGGTGCCCGGCAACGCGGCCTCAGCCAGGCGGCTGCGAATGGAGAACAGGCCGTACAAGGGGGAGTCGAGCTTGCCGGCCATGTCGCCAAACACATAGCTCACGCCCTGCAGGTCTTTGGTGAACAGCGGCTTGTCGATCACGCCGCGCTCCACTTGCACCAGTTCGCTCAAAGGCACCATCTGGCCGTTGGCTGCGCGCAGCGGCATGGCCAGCAAGGCGTCCAGCCCAACCTGGGACTGCAGGGGCAACTGCAGGCGTACCGGCACCGGGTATTTGGACTGGCCGTCGTGCAGGTACGCAGCATCGGACCCCGACAAGGCCATGGCCGCCGTTTGCGCCACCACCGCCACCGGAATGCCGAGAGACTCCGCCCGCTGGCGGCGCACTCGCAGGTAAGCACGCGGTGCGTTTTCCTTGACCGAGGTGTCGATGCCCACAATGTCGGGCGTGCCGGCAAAAGCCTTGGCCACGCGCTCGGCCACCTGCTGGCGACCCGCCTCGTCAGGGCCATAGACCTCGGCCACCAGCGGCGACATCACGGGCGGACCGGGCGGCACTTCCACCACCTTGATGCGCGCCAGGTGGCGCTGGCCAATTTTCTCCAGCTCGGGGCGCAGGCGCTGCGCAATGGCGTGGCTTTGTTCATGGCGGTGTTTTTTATCCACCAGATTGACCTGCAGATCGCCCTGCTCAGCCTCGGCGCGCAGGTAGTACTGGCGCACCAGGCCATTGAAGGTGATGGGCGAGGCGGTGCCGGCGTAGGCCTGCAGGTTCAGCACCTCGGGCTGCTTGGCCAAAAAGGCACCGAGTTCGTGCAGCGCAGCGGCCGTGTTTTCCAGTGGCGTGCCGGCGGGCATGTCCACCACCACCTGAAACTCGCTCTTGTTGTCAAAGGGCAGCATTTTCATGACCACCCACTGCACCATCGTCAGTCCGACCGACAGCATGAGCGCCACCAGAATGCCCGCCAGCAGCAGCCAGCGCTTGCGCGCGCTGTCCAGAAACGGTGTGAGCACGCGGGTGAACAAGGTTTGCAGTTTGGGGCCCAGCCCGGTGGGGGCCGCCGGTGCATGGCTGTAGGCAGCGGGGTCATGCGACTTCATCAACTTCAAGGCCAGCCAGGGCGTGACCGTGAAGGCAATGGCCAGTGACAAGGCCATGCCCAAACTGGAGTTGATCGGGATCGGGCTCATGTAGGGACCCATCAAACCTGACACAAAGGCCATGGGCAGCAAGGCGGCAATGACGGTCAGCGTAGCCAGAATGGTGGGGCCACCCACCTCGTCCACCGCGCGGGGAATGATGTCTTTGAGCGAGTCATGGGGAGTGAGCTTTTGATGCCGGTGGATGTTCTCGACCACCACAATAGCGTCATCCACCAAAATGCCAATGGAAAAAATCAGCGCAAACAACGACACCCGGTTCAGCGTGAAGCCCCAGGCCCAGGAGGCAAACAGGGTGGCGGTGAGCGTCAAGATCACGGCGGCGCCCACAATCACGGCCTCCCGGCGGCCCAAAGCAAACCCCACCAGCAGAATGACCGAGCCGGTGGCAAAGGCGAGCTTCTGGATCAGTTTGTTGGCCTTCTCGGCGGCAGTTTCGCCATAGTCCCGCGTGATGCTGGCCTGGATGTTGCCGGGAATCACCGTGTTGGCCAGCGCCGCGATGCGCGCCCGCACGGCGCGCGACACGTCGACCGCGTTCTCGCCCGGCTTCTTGGTGACCGTGATCGTGACAGCGGGGTAGACGCCGCCGGCGGGCACAGCAGCGGGGGCCGTATCTTGCACAGCGGAGTTGCCCGGTGTGAACCAGACGTAACGCTGGGGCAGCTTGGCACCCATTTCGATGCGGGCCACCTCACGCAAATACACCGGGCGGCCACCACTCACGCCCACCACCAAGTCACCCACGTCTTGCTCGGAGCGCAGGAATTCACCGGTCTCCACGGTCAACATCTGGGGCGATGGGGCCGCTGCATCAAGCACGGTGCCCGAGGGCATGCCAAAGTTGGAGGCGGCCAACGACTGCTTGAGCGACACCACGTCCACACCACGCTCGCGCAGGCGAACCGGATCCAGCCACACGTGCACGGCACGGCCGGGGCCGCCAATGGTTTGTACCTCGCGCGTGCCGGGCACGCCTTTGAGTTCGTTCTCCACGGCATGCGCCACGCGCTCCAGCTCGTAGGCGGGCAAGGCATCACGGCTCCACAGGGTCACGCCGAGCACGGGCACGTCGTCAATGCCCTTGGGCTTGACGATGGGGTTAAGGGTGCCGAGCTCGCGCGGGAGCCAGTCCTGGTTGGCGTTGAGCACGTCATACAGGCGCACCAGCGCCTCGGTGCGCGGCACGCCCACCTTGAATTGCACCGTGAGCACGGCCAGGCCAGGGCGCGCCACCGAGTAGGTGTGCTCAATGCCGGCAATCTGGCTCAGCACCTGCTCGGCCGGGCGCGCCACCATGTTTTGCACATCGACACTGCTGGCCCCCGGAAAAGGAATCAGCACGTTGGCCATAGTCACGTTGATTTGGGGCTCTTCTTCGCGCGGGGTCACCAGCACGGCAAACAGGCCCATCAGCAACGCGACCAGCGCCAACAGAGGCGTGAGTGCGTTGGACTGGAAGGCGCGGGCGATGCGCCCGGAAATACCCAATTGTTTTGTATCGCTCATGGCGGGCTCACTTTGCTGCAGCAGGCGTGGACGCGGGCGCCGGTTGGGCGCCAGCCAGACCGGCCCGCACCGGGTCGAGGGCCACCTGGTCACCCGCTTTCAAGCCCACAACCACCTCCACGCCGTCGGCACCAAAGTCAGCCCCCAGTCGCACGGCCTTGAGCACAAAACCCTGGGGCGAGGCCACATACACCGCCGTCAACTCGCCCCGGCGCAACACCGCGCTTGCGGGCACCACCATGCGCTGGGCCTGGCCGGCGGCAAAACGCACGCTGACCTGCTGGCCCGGCAACAAGGTCTTGGCGGCCTCGGGGGGCAACTCCAGGCGCCATTCAATCGTTTGAGACACCGGATCGGCCGTGGGCACACTGGAGCGCGACACCGGGCGAATCCACTGCGCAGCGCCACCGCTTGCGGGCATCAACACCTCCACCTGATTAGCCGACTGGGCCTGAGCCGTGCGCGACACGGGCACCTGCACCACAGCCCGAATCGGCAGCGGCGCATAGAGCGTGAGCAGCGGCTTGCCCGGCACCGCGAGATCGCCCGCCTCGGCGTGGGTTTGCAGCACCCAGCCGTCAAACGGTGCCGTCACGCGGGTAAAGCCTTGGGTCAGGGCGGCCTGGCGGGCACCGGCACCGGCTTGGTCACGCCCTGCAGAGGCGCCCTTGAGTTGCGAGTCGGCCGTGTCCAGGGCTGCTGCGCTGACAAAGCCTTTGCTTTGCAGGTCACGGGTACGGTCATAGTTGGCTTGCGCGTTGCGCAGCGCGGCTTGCGCCTGGGCCACTTCGGCCTGGCTGCGCTGCACGCCGGTTTGGGCCTCGCGGTCATCAATGGTGGCCAGCACCTGGCCGGCGCGCACCTTGTCGCCCGCCTTGACCGCCAGACTGGCAATGCGCCCACCCGCCTGGGCCGACACCGTGCTTTGCTTGACCGGCTGGATCACGCCGTCCAACTCAAACCCCACGCCCACCGAGCGAACCTGCGCCGCCGCCACGGGCACCTGGACAGGCGCCTGGGCCGAGGCAGCAAACACCGCCAGGGCACCCAGCCAAGGCAGCAAAGCGCGCAGGGGCCGGACAGATGCAAGCGAGATCAAGCGGGAAGATGGGTTCATAGAGACACCTTATTAAATACCATGGGGAGTATATAAAAATACCCCCCACCGTACAAGATGTCAGGCAAACTGCGGTGCCACAGCGAAGGATTTTGCGGGGCAAAAGAGGTCCGGAGGGTGGTCTCTCAGCTTGAGCGAGTGTGGTCACGCGAATTGAGAGGCTCATAGTCACGTTCCGTGATGGACATTGCCCCCCAACAATTTCTTCGGTCTTTGGCAAGGTCGCAACGTTTCCGTCAGAAGCCTATCCCCGCTATGGAGCGAATCCTGGACCCGCAAAGAAGCGATTCCGGTCTTAAAGATTTGTGATCTGCCTACTCCGTAGCGGCCGCTGGCAACCAGGGATCGACCGACGGCTTTGAGGTGCCTATTTCGACAAAGTAGACACCTGCCATCGACCAATAGCGGGTGCTCACGGGTTTCAGCTCCCGGGCGGCAGAAAAACTTTTCGCTGTCGAGGTTCCATAAAGCGGTCAGTCAATCGGCGGCGGCCAGACCGCATTGCTGACGCTGGCGTGGAAAACATAGTTGACAACAGTGCAGCGCTTGCGGGTACTGGCAAACGGCTGATTACTGGAAGTCCACCTAGGTGCCTGTCAGCAGGCGGTCGTAGACTTCATGTTTGTCGCGATAGCCGGTATAGGACTTGAACCCGCGAATGACTCATCCCGCTTGGGGAGCCGACGTTCAGTCGCGGAAACAGTAGAGCTCCAGAAGGCTAAAAGCGGGTGCTCCTGTTGACGCCATGACCGCTCGATACCAGTCATTGGAAACTTAGTATCAGCGGGCCTCTTTGTGGCGAACACTCCGTCAATGCGAGCAGCGCGATGGGCCGACATGGCATCTACACACTAGCTGACAGAAACGGTCCGGGTCCGCGATTGATGGGCGCAGACACCCTGATGGGAAACGAAGCGTACAACCGCCAAGATGAAGATCTGGGTGACATCAAAGAGATCATGCTCAATGTAGCCGATGGCCGAATCAGCTATCCCGTATTGTCGTACCGCGGACTGCTCGATATGGGAGACAAATTGTTTGCTGTGCCCTGGGGAGCGCTAACACTTGATACTGACAACAAACGCTTGAACCTAGATGTGAGCAAAGACCGACTGGTGAGTGCGCCCGGATTTGACAAGGACCACAGGCCCAACATGTCAGATCAAACCTGGGCTAAGGACATTCATAGCTACTACTGGCCATTTTGCCAGAGGTTTCGAGACGCTAAGTTCGATGCAACGGCGTCCTTTACGACAAGTGCCGCATTAATGCAGACGGAGTCCGCCGCGATGTTGCTGATAGTGCTGTTCCTGCCACTCGTCACATGGCCCGACAGATTTCTCAGCATGTAGGCAGTTGCCTGTGAACGCCTTAAAGGCACAAAGTATCAGGCCGAAGCTAAAAGCATCTCCCGATAATCGTCGCGCGTGGCTATTCTTGGGTTGGTCTTGTGGCAATGGTCTGCCACCGCGCCGTCGATGATCCGCTCGTACATGTCCGGGGTCACGCCAAGTACCGCCAGGCCTGTGGGCAAACCCAGGCGGGCATTCATGTCGCGGATCGCTTGGGCGATTTCGGTCCCCAAAGCATCGCAACTGCCAATGCCCATGGCATGGGCCATGCGCTGCAAGCGGCTTTCTTTCTGGATGGAAACAGCCGAGGCGTTAAAGCGCACCACTGCCGGCAAAAACAGAGCGTTCAAGGTGCCATGGTGCAGCCGTGGGTTGACGCCACCCAGGCTGTGGCTGAGGCTGTGCACGCACCCCAGGCCTTTCTGGAACGCCAAGGCGCCTTGCATGCTGGCGCTCATCATGTTCCAGCGTGCTTCGCGGTCGCTGCCGTCGCGGGTGGCGCGTTCGATGTTGCCCCAGCCGCGCATCAGACCGTCCAGGCCAATGCCATCGGCCGGCGGGTTGATGGCGGGCGCCATGAAGGTTTCCATGCAGTGGGCAATGGCGTCCATGCCGGTAGCAGCTGTGAGGAAGGGCGGCAAGCCCAGGGTGAGTTCCGGATCGCAAATAGCCGCCTTAGGCAGGATCAGCCAGCTGTGGAATCCGAGCTTGCGCCCGTCATCCACGATCACGATGGCGCCGCGCGCCACTTCGCTGCCGGTGCCGGCGGTGGTGGGTACTGCGATGAAGGACAGCACCTTGTCGGTGATCTTGGCGCTGCCGCCTTCAATGGTGGCGTAGGTCTTGAGCGGCCCTTCGTGGGTCGCCGCAATGCAAACGCCTTTGGCCAGGTCCAGGCTGGAGCCGCCGCCCACGCCGATCAGGCCGTCACAGCCCTCGGCCTTGAGTAAGGCTACTGCCGCACGCACAGCCGCTTCTGTTGGGTTGGACGGAGTCTGGTCGAACACGGCATACGGCGTGCTGCCCAGCGCTGCCAGCGCCATGTCGAGCACACCGGCGGCGCGCACGCCAGCGTCGGTGACGACTAGTGGCTTTCGCATGCCGACGCGTTCGCACTCGGCCTGGAGCTGCGCGATGGCGCCAAAATCAAAATTGATCTGTGTGAGGTAATTGATGAGTGCCATGTGTGACCCTATGCAACCAGGGACTTCTGGCCGGTAGCCAGACATATCTCACTGATACGCAATCCATTGGACAGGATGCGCGACGGGAATACTTCTTTGAGACGCTCTTCATGGACCGGGATCACGCGTTTGACCTCATAGTCCACGGACTTCATGATCTCTTCAGTGGTCATCACCAGATTGGTGGTGCTGCCCAGCGCCAGTCCCACGGGCACGTACATTTTGTCGCCGCCAGTGCCTTCCATGTTTTCATAGACATAAATCAGGTCACCTGCCAGAACCCATCCGTCGCGCGAGCGAGCTTGCATATCGTTGCGCACATGCACCCACTGGCAGCCGTAAGTATGGGTGTCTGGCGCGGCGTGCAGGTCAATACCGGGAATGGCATTTTCCAGATTGCCATCCACCAAGCGCAGGCGGCCCTGACGCGCCAGATCTGCGGCGCGCAGCACATCCGAAGGGTCGGTCGCCACCATCATGTAGCGCAAGCGGTCGGGCAATGACATGGCCCAGATCCATTTGGTCAGCTCACGTTCCTGGATGTAGAAGGTGGCGTTGGGAAACGCGTCGGTGTTGCCCATGTGGTCAAAGTGCGCATGGGTAATAAAGATGGAATCCACATCCCCGGGACGAATGCCGCATGGCGCCAGCACATCTTTGGGTGAATGCCAGTTTTCGACCAGAAATTTTTCGGCAATATAGCGGCCGTATTCCTTGTCGTTGTAGCCCACATCGACCATGGCGATGTGGTCATCGCTCTTGATCAGGACATAGCAGTAGGGCAACTTTCGAATGCCTTGGTTATGCGCGCCATAAATGACGCTGCTGACAGCGCACTGGCTCACATAGGCGTATTCCAAAACCCAGATGGAGTATTTAGACATAGGAGTTATCAGACATTTTCATTGGGGGGATGCCGCAGTTGCAGCAAGCCTGGCTGAAGTCGAGTGGCATGATCCCGAGGGCCTCCACCGCCGCGCCGCTGAGCATGGCGCCGGCTAATTTAAGCTCGCGCGTCCAATCATCCAGTTGCGCGCACAGCAGATCGCCAGTCGGCAGACGTTGATCAAAAGCGTGCACCACTTTTTGAACCCGCTGCAGGGCTTGCAGGATGTAGCGATGGTGCTGACGGGCAACCGCAGGTACCCAGAGGCTATGGAGCTCGTCATCGACCTGCTGCACCTGTTCGACCACGCTGGTGGCCATGGGCCAATCGGACTCAAAGCGCTTGCCCAGGCGGGCCAGAATCAACAGTCCCGCGAGCTGCCCCACGATGCGCCCCACGCGCTCGTAACCCGGGCGCAGGCCCAGGGCGTAGCGTATGAGGGCATCGCGGTGCGTTGTGATGTCCGTCAACCAGTCCACCGGAGCGGCTGGCAAGTCCAGCAGATCACAGTCTGCGCCATGCAGCGCCGGCGCACAGGATGCGAAATCCCTGATTCGGACAAGTCGCATTCAGGCTTACCCCTTGCGTTCGCGAATGATGCGAAGGGCCTCTTTGAGGTAAACCTTGAACACCGGGTAGTTCTCGCTCATCGGAAAGTGGCCAATGTCCTCCATCTCGATATACACACCACCCTTGATCCGTCGCGCGGTGTTTTCGGTCATCTCGGGCGTTGTCAGGTAGTCGTACGTGCCGGTCATCATGATGACCGGGCACTTGCGGCCATCAATGCGTTCGAGCTCTTCACGCAGATCGTGGTCCACCGAGTAGAAATACAAATCCCCCTTGAACGCCTCGGCACCCTGGGTGTAGTAATGCCAAGTCAGCCAGCGGTCCATCTCGGGGGACTGTGGTGCCATCAGGTCCCAGGTGCCACTGGCGCACACCTGAGCTGCGTTGACGTGGGGGTGATGCCACCAGTCCAGGAAGAATCCCGGCGCGTAATCACCGGCTTCCACAGGAATTACGGCCTTGAAACGATCGGGATGGCGCAGTGCCAATTGCAGTGCCACATTGCCGCCGAACGATGAGCCCATGAAGATAGGATCCTGCAGCTCCAGCGCATCACACAACTTGACGATGAAATTGACAAAGTGGTCGGCAGTGAGCTTGTACTCCGACTCCCACCACTTGGAGTTCAAGGGTGGGTCTGACTTGCCGTGGCGGGGTAAGTCGTAGGCGATCACGTTGTAGTGCTTGGTGATCTCCTCATCTTCCAGCAAACCACGCCACTGGTGGTTGTGGCAACCGGCAGTATGCTGGCAAATCAGGGGTTGCCCGGTGCCATTTTGCAAATAGAAGACTTTGTATTCCAATCCGTCCACATCAATGGTGACGTAGCGGCCGGTAACAGGGGAATGGCGTGCCATGGTGTGTCCTTTGCTTTAAGTTGGCTGTTCTGTGAGTCTGTGTCAGACCGGCACACCGCATTTACGCAGCAGCTCGAATTGCACAGTGAAATTGCGCAAGTTTTGCATCATGACCAGGATGTTGCCTTCCAACTTCAGGTCCTTGCGAAAGCTCGCCGCCCAGATTCCGTGGAACATGGGGCGCGGTATGGGACGCGAAAACTCGCGCCATGTCTGGGCACTTGCGCGCAACGCAAAGTCGTAGCCGTCCAGCGGCTGGGGATCGGTGTTGATGTGTCTGACCTTGCCGTCCAGCATCTCCACGATGACCTTCGCCTCACCCATATCCCACATATACGTGCAGGTGTAGTACTTGGCCATCGCCGCGATGGTTTTATCGCTATCGGACAGGTTCTTGAACTTGATTGCCCAGCTTTTCATATCTGTTGCCATAGGGCTCCTTCATAAGTGAAATTGAATGAATGCGCAGTGATTGGTATGGTGGATCATGAAACCGGCAGGCGGCGCGCAGCGTCAGATTGGCTGCGCGCTATGGTGTCCATTTGCTCTGGCGACGGTACGGTTGACATACGTAGCGCGTAGGCAAGAAACCAGACCACCAGTACGCCAAGCGCCCACCAGACCATTTGCCAGATCCACAAGGAAGGCACACCGGCCAGCCAGGCCGCCATACCGCCGCTGGGAGCCCCCAGCAAGTCATTGCCAAGCACTGCGCCTGGCCCGACCGCGAAGAAGAACCACACCAGCGTCAACGACCAGGCAACTGGCCGCAGGAACCGTTGGCGGCTCGGCATGGCGACAGTGCTGCTGTAAACCCTGTGAAAGCCCAAGCGGTGTGCGCGGTCGGCTTTGTGATTGGATATCCAGGACACGACCACGCAGCACACGATATTGACAACGATGCCCCATCCGGCCGAGTGGATCGTCCAGGGCCAGCGGCCCCAGGGAAGACTGACACCAAAGAATCCGACAAGCTGACTACCCAAGGGCTCCGTGAGCACCACGGCCAACATGCCTGCGATCAAGCCCACAGTCGCACCCTGACGGGTGATCCAGGGAAACCAGCACACGCCCGCCAAAGACGGCCACAGCTGCACGGCGAAACCTAGCGCCAGCGCAGCCAACAAAACCTGGGCCTGTGGCGCAAATGTTGCAAGCAGCAAGGCGCTGCCCATGATGGCTGCGATGCTGCAACGCGCATACAGCTTTTGTTGCTCAAGCGTCGCCAGCGGAGTCAGGTAGCGGACGAACACATCACGCACGATGATGGTTCCGGTGGTGGTGACAAACAGCGCCACCATGGCGTGAATGGCTCCCAGGGCGCACACGGCGAGCAATGCCATGAACCACGGCGAGGACTCGGCCAGCGTCAGCAGGTACTGCGCATACAGCCGGGCTTCCTGCCCGGCCTCTATCTGTGGCAACTGCCGCGCAATGGAAAGGCCAACATCATTAAACACAGACGAGGCTCCGATAAAATTCGCGCCAAGGCCGGAAATCACCGAAAAGAAAACCAGCAACACACCCACGCCAGCCGCTGCGGCCCATACCTGTTGCGGCGCAAAACCCTTGGGGCTCTTGCAGCTGTAGGCGAGCATGCTGAAGGCGGGTGTGGCTTGCAGCCCCATAAATGCAAAACAAGTGGAAAGCACCATGGCTGCAGTCCACAAACCGGCCACCGGCAATTCCTTGCCTACGCCCGTCGTGAATTGCACTACACCGGGAATCGCGAAATAGGCGTTGTAGCCCTGTGCAGTACCGCCCCACGGCCCCGCCGTGCTGGCGCCAAGTTTGGAAAGGCCTTGCATAAAGCCATCGAAACCGTCCACACCACCCAAATTCCACAGTGCCAACAGACTGACTGACAGGATGCCTGTGCACAGCAACAGGCCCTGCAGCCCGCCAACATACACGGCAGCCCGGAAGCCACCAATGCAGAGGTACAGAAAGACCACCAGCGTGATGGCCCACATGGCCGCATTGCCCGGCACCGTGCCATGGCTAAGCCATTCAATCAGCGCACCGCTGGCACTCAACTGCAGCCCGACATAGGGAACCGCACATACCAATGCAATACCCACCACCACGATGCGTAAGGTGTCACCACCAAAATAGTCGCTCAGCATTTCCCCGGGGGTGATGTAACCGTGCAGTTTGCTGAGCAACCACTGCCTCTTGAAAAAAAGGACTCCAGTCAAAGGCACGGTGACAGCCACTAATCCCAGTTGCGCAAACTGAAAACCATCACGCATGACCAACGCCGGGTAGCCCATGATCGCCCAGCCGCCAAAGGAGCCACCTGTGGCAAAGAGCACGAAGATCCAGGCAGGCACACGGCGGCCGGCCAGGAAGAAATCCTGTGGGCCCTGCTCCAAGCGGGCGCTACTTACGCCCCACAACAGGCAATACAAGCCGTAAAGCGCGACCACGGCCACCAGCCAGACCAGGGACTCAGTCATGGGATCTGCCCTCCCGATGCCACAGGCTGTGAACCATGTTCCATGAGCCACGCGTACCGTAACGAATCAGCAGATACAGCGCAACGCTCGCCACCATAGCGGCAAAGCCGCAGAGCCCCAGCGCCAGATTGACCGGGCTGAAGTCTGGTACCAACAGTACATTGCCAATGAAGACCAGCGCAGAGGCGCCAAACAGCACAAGGCCCAAAGCGACCTCGCCAGCCATAAAGCCCGTGTCATATACATGGTTGATGACCACATGACCGGCAAAGCCTACCAAGATCAAACCATAGCCCAACAAGCCCAAGCCCCAATGAGCGGCACTGAAACCGGAGAGTAGAAAGCCCATCCCAAAGGCGCCAAACAGGCTCCAGTGGGTCATCACCGCCAATCGTCTTTCGACAACGGCAATGCGGGCATCTTTAAGTTGCAGGCGCATGGTTCAGTCAGCCGTTCTTGGTTTCGGATGGGGCGTTGTTGTCAGTCACCGGCAGGGCCACGATATTGCCCAGTTGTCCCAGGCTCGTAATCGCACTGGGCGACATGCCAATCTCGCCGAGCAGCGAGTCCACAAATGGTGCCTGCGCGCGGTACCGCAGTGCGGAGTTCACCACGTTATCGGCAAGACTGCCACGCGGACCACCTTCTGGGGTGTCGGCACCAGGTGCGCCAAATCCCGTGGACGGGTGGCCACTCAACCCGGGAAGCCCATCGACCTGCAAGATCTTGATCGAGTTGATGTTTTCCATCGGCTTGACACTCTCGCGAATGATGCTGGGCAGATTTTCAATCAGCTTCGTGTGCAAGCCGCTGCGGCGAGATGCATCCGATCGCATGTTTTCGGCCTCATTGAGCTTGCGTTTTCCATCGGCTTCCACTTCGTACCGGAAAGCAGCAGCCTCTGCCGTAACGCGCTCGGCGCCAGCACGGTCCACTGCAGCGATACGGTCGGCCTCGGCTTGTTTGGTCAGCATGAGGGCTTCGCGTTCGGCCTTTTGCTGGGCTTCAATCAGATCGATCGACTTGCGCCGCTCCGCCACTTCGGTCTCGCGAACAGTGATCACTTTTTCCTGCGCACTAACCATAAGCGCACGCGCATTTTCCGCATGCGCTTGCGCTTCGGATTCCGACTTGGATTTGGCGGCCACGGCAATCACACGGTCTTGCTCTTCAATGTCAAGAACGCGGCGACGCTGAATTTCGAGCTGGGCGGTTTCTTGCTCCTGCTGGATGCGCTCGCCGGTAATGGATCGCACCTGGTTGATGCGCGTGCGCTCCACCTGTTCGGCCGAGCGGATCTGCACCTCTTCTGTATCGCGCTCCCGCTCAGCACGTTCGCGGGCAATTTCTGCCTTTTGTTGGGCGCGGCGGATCGAAACTTCACTCTCCTGCGCCAGCCGTGCGTATTCACTCTCCAGATCAATACTCAAAGCGAGCTTCTCTGCTTCGAGGTTTTTCTTGCGGATAGCGATCATCGTGTCCTGCTCGATGTCGTTGCGCTTCTTCTTGCGTGTCTCGATCTCTTCGGTCAGGCGCGTCAAGCCTTCGGCATCGAAGGCGTTGGATGGGTTGAACATCTTCATGTCGGCCTGATCCAGGCCGGTCAGTGAGGCTGTTTCCAGCTCAAGTCCGTTGGCCGTCAGTGAGTCGGCCACCAGCGACTTCACGCCCCGGATGTACTCGCTGCGCTTTTCATGAATCTCCTCCATGGTCATATTCGCGGCCACTGAACCCATTGCATCCACAAACCGCCCTTGCACCAGGTCTTTCAGGCTGTCCGGGTTCAGGGTTCGGTTGCCCAGGGTGCGCGCCGCTGCGGCCACAGCCTCGGGCGTGGGAATCACGCGAACAAAGAATTCCACGCTCATTTCTACCCGCATCCGGTTTTTGGTAATGAGCGACTTCTCGCCCATACGTTTGACCTCAATGCGCAAGGTGTTCATGCTCACCTCGGTGATGTCGTGAACGATTGGCAGTACCAGCGCGCCACTGCCCATGACGACACGCTCACCGCCGAAACCGGTACGCACAAACGACAGGTCTTTGGACGAGTGCCGGTACAGCCAGTGCAGCAGATAAATAGCAATCGAAATGACGATTGCGACAAGGATGACAATAGCAATAATATCGGCGCCGTTCATAGGTCAAACCTCCTACATTTGAATTGGGGATGCACCACAAGTGATGCTGATGTTAAAAAATATCACCGACTGTTTCCCGAGTCGCGCACCGACGCCGACAGTACCGTGAGACAAAATGCGACCTGGTTCACGATGTCAGCCAGGTTGTAAACAATATTGAGCTTGCCCTCTGCCACACCGCCGGAAAATGCCACCACAAAGTAGGTGAGCGGGTAAATGGCCCAGCCAATCGACACGATGAGCCGCATCCAGAAATAGCCCCGGTGCACGCTGATGTTGCTGCTCTTGGCGCTGACCTCCCCCATTCGGCCAAAGAAGACTTCGCCAAGCACATACAACCAGCACGCCAGCCCGATCAGAAACCCCAGCGAGGGGTACATCAGGTTGGTTTCACCCAGATAACGGGCCAGCACCATCACCACCGAGGCGACCAGCAAACGCCAGAACAACCAGGTCGACAAGGACGCCATGGTGTTCACAAAGAAGTACATCACCATTACCTGCAGTGGCATAGTGATAAGCCAGACCACATAGCGATAGATGGCAGGCATCTGCTGATTTGCCTGCCACACCTGATTCGCCTCGAAGTAGTTCAGCGCGCTGATGCCCATCACCAGGCCCGCCATGGTGAGCGGTAATTTCCATTTCCGCGTAACCCACCCGGTGCCCAGAAAAATCAGCACTGCGGCCGCCAGGGTCAACAGCAGCAACAGGGAAAATGTGCCGCTAGCCACATCGGTCGCACCAAGTAACTTGATACTCATAAAGTCATCTCCATATTAAATTTGGGTTCGGATGTGGGGCGAGCGGGCATACAGCGCCACCATAGGCACGATCAGCAGTCCAAATATGAACTGCTGCCATTCAAACTTCAGACCCATGCCCACGAGAAATGAGGTCAGCACTTGCAGCACCAGCACACCGATGACGGTAAAGCCATAGCCACCTTGGCCACCCAACAATGAGGTTCCGCCCATCACCACAGCAGCGAGGGTCATGAACAAATAGGGCTGCCCCACACCGATAAAGCCACCACCGCTCCAGCCAAGCAGGAGGATGCCCGTCAGCGCCGACACCGTACCGCTGACCATGTAAGCACCGACCCAATAGCGTCGCTCGCTGATGGATAGGCGCGACGCAGATGTGCGGTTGCCCCCCAGCGCATACAGGAAGCGGCCATAGACCGTATTGCGCATGCCGAAGATCAGGACGATTGCCACTACCGCCCAGATCAGGATCACCGGCGGAATCGAGATTCCAAAAGTGACGCCATTCATGGCCGCCAGGTTTTTAAGCCAGTCCGGGACGACTCCAAACACATTGCCGGCAAACGCACTGCCGATGCTGGTCATGATCTGCGTCAGGCCCGAAACCGCAAAGCCCACGCCCAGTGTCAAAATCAAGGCCTGACCTTGCAGGCGAAAGCTCAGGATTCCATTGATCCAGCCAATCAACGCTCCCAAGAGTAGAACGATGATCACCGCAAGCCACGGATAAAAGCCCAGCCCGATCAGGTACAGCAGAAATACATTGGACGCACCAATCACAAACGGTATGGAGAGATCCAGGCCACCCAGCAGGGCCACGAGCGTCTGTCCCACGCAGGCAAGCCCCAGAAACGACGCGAACAGCAGCATCGACTTGATATTTGCGCTGGACGAAAAACCTTCAATGAAAATGGACCCCACGGTGAACATGGTGAGTAGCACCATCAAACCGATGAACGCACTGCGGTTGTCCACGAACATCTGGCTGACCTGCACCGTAAATACCAGCAGAGCACACAGAACCAGAAAGGTGATGATGTTGAGTCCGTTGAAAAAACCCGGCACAGTGGCCGAGGCAATCAGGAATATCCCGAGAATGACCAACAGCGACGCGATGAGCTTGCGCAACCTGTAGACAAAGGCTTTGAACAACGCCAAGCCACTAGGCCCCTCCGCGCCTTCTCCGCGGCCAAACTTGGCGTGCGGCGCTACATAGGCGTTCCATGTCCAGATCACCAGCGCGAAGGTGGCTGCGGTATAGAAGATCAGTTGCTGCAGAGCAACCTGCTGCACCAGTCCCAAAATAAATCCGAGTCCTGCAATCAAAATGGCAATGATTAGCCCCACCCATTGCAGCGAGGAAATGCGCGCGTCGACCGAACGGCGTGAGCCGCCTTCGCTACTCATACGTGCTCCTTGATCTGGTCATATATTGCAACTGTCTGAGTCGGCAAAGTGGTGTACTCCCAAGCCAGGTAGGCGGTCAGGACTAGCGCGGTGACCAGCACAAAGACCATGCGCATGGACATGCGCCGCTGGCGCGTTTGCAACACCACAGCCCTGGCAATGATCAGCAGCGACACCGCCAGCAGAATGATCAGCGCGATGGGCTTGGCAAGCTTGCTGTCGGTGGCTGTTGTGCCGCTGGTAACAACACCCTCGAGAAAGAAGCCCGTTGGCGCAGGATGTACCGGGCTGGCCGTCAGTTCGGTCGACACGGTAGCAATGGGCGGTGCTTGTGTTGGCACCTGCGCTGCTTCCTGGGAGGCCTGATTGTCCGGTGCCGGGGTTGTTTCCACCACCGATGAGCGCTGCTCTTGCGTAAGCGCAGAAGGCTGCGCATAGTTGTACTTGGCGTGCAGGATCACGCCGGCAAACAAAATACTCAGCCCGATGAAGATCAGGGTGGGTGATATGTTTTTGATGCGGGTTTGAATCCAGGGGATCGCCACAGTCAGGAGCAAGGACAGCACCAAAATAACGCCATAGGCCAGGTCGGTAACGAAACCTTGCACCGCGCCAAAACTGAAGGTGGCCAGCACATAACCAATCAGGAAGAGGTTTACCGCACCGAGCAACGAACCAATAACACCACCACGCCCGCCCGCCAGACTTGTTCCCCCCAGCACCAGCGCGGTGACTGAAATCAGCGTGTATGTCGTACCTTGCGTCGGATCACCGGAGCCGATCAGGGCGGTATAGGTCAATGCGGCCAGCGCGCTGAAAACTCCCGAAATGCAATGGGCGCCAATACGCACGATAGTGATGCGCACGCCACTGGTGTAAGCCGCGCGTTCATCGGAACCCATCAAACGCAAATGCCCGTAAAACGCAGTGCTGGTAAAGATCAGCCAAGCAGCCGTGCTGAGAACCAGAATGACGAGAATCGGCGAGTAGATCGTGGTGCCCAGTCCCCACGACGACATCCACTCGGGCGCGACGCCACCCGGTCGAGGCAGTATCACCAGATTGATGCCCGAGAGCGCCAGGTAGCCGCTGAGCGCGACGATGATGGGCTGCACACGCACATAGATGATGATGAATGCCATCAGCAGCTGGTACGCCACACCAACAAAAATAGCGTACAAGAAGAACGTGATTGGCGACTCCAGTGCACCAGCGCCGTGGAGCACAACCAGCGTTACGTTGATAAATCCCATAAGTGGCCCGACCGACAGATCGACCGTGCCGCGCCCAGCAATCGCCAAAGCCATCAAGGCGTAGGTCGCCAGCGCCAGGGGCGCCATGACAATAACCGCACTGCCGATACCGGCGGGCGATATCAGGTTGGGGCTGCGCAGCACAGCAATGATGAGCAATAGGAAGAGCAGCAGTATCGGCACCAGCATGTGGGTGCTGGACGATGATCCGCCGGAAGCTTCCGTGCTGGATTCGCTCATTTTCCTTTGCCCTTGTGGTCGCCGTACTCGACGATCTTGATACCGGTGTGGTTCACGCTCGCCGCAGACGGAGCCGCGCTGGCTTGGTCATTGCCAAACTCCACGATCTTGATTGGTGCCTTGACACCAGCTTTGTCAGCATCCGATTCGGGCTTGATGGTGCGGGTGTCCAGGGCTTTGATATTGCTTGCTTGCCCGCCGTGCGCTGTCGCCTTGGCCAAACTGCTGTCTGGCCCAGTGTTGAACTCCAAAATTTTGATGGGTCCTACTCGGGACGCAGAAGCAGGTGCGGTCACTGGCATCTCATCAGCGCTGCGTTGTGAGCGCGCCGGGCGGGTCAGTGCCTCGAACGGCGTCGCAGAACTCGCCCTCTCGCCGCCATCAGCGGCATCCTTCTTTTTGTCAAAGCTGGGATAGGGACTGGTGCGGGACTTCCAGTTGCTGGCGTCACCTTGACCTTGCGGTTCCGCGTGGTCATCAAATTCAACGATCTTCATGGCATGGTCCTCGGAGGCTTCGTCGTCATCAGTTGGGTGGCTCTGGTTGGTGCGGGTCTGGCCAAACATGGACTCAAGGATGGCAGTGGGATGGATTTCGCTTCCCTTGAATTCATCAAAAACACTGCCATTTCTGAACACCACCACGCGTGCGCAAAAGCCCACAAACTCTTCGATTTCACTGGAGAGATAAATCACCGACTTGCCGGTTGCCGCAAAGTCGCGCAAGTGTTTGTAGAGTTCGGCTTTTGCGCCGACATCAATCCCGCGCGCGGGATCATTGAGAATCAAAATATCCGGGTTCAATGCGAATGCGCGGCCGATCAGCACTTTTTGCTGATTGCCGCCGCTGAGCGACGTGATCTTGTTGGTGCGCTCGCCCATGCGGATGGCCAGACGCTCCACCTCCCAGTCGAACGTACCCACAAGGCCATCCCAGCCGATGATGCCCAGCCAGCCACCACGGGTCTTGCGGCGGTACAGCGGCATCAGCAAATTTTCATAAATGCTCAGATTGGCAAAAATGCCTTCTCGCTTGCGATCACCTGATACATAACAAACACCGTGGTCCACCGCAGATTTCAGTCCTTCTATTTCCACGAAATCACCCCGTTTATTGCGCACCAATGGGGCTGTGGAAATGGAGGGATCCACGCCAGCCAGCATGCGCACAAACTCGCTTTGACCTTGACCGTCCAGACCGGCAACACCCAAGATTTCGCCCTGGCGCAAGCTGCAGTTCGTTGGGCGGCTGTCGGGCCAGACTTTCATTTTCCGGGAACGCAGCACCACTGCGCCGAGTTGGGCTGCACCCTGCGAATGGCTTTTTTCTTCTGCAACCGGATTTTTACCGGTCATGAGACGCAGGAGATTCTTTTCAGTAATTTCGCTTTTTTCCAATATACCGACGTCCTGTCCATCGCGCAGAACCGTTGCGCGATCACAGATGCGGATCAACTCGGCAATGCGGTGGGTCACGATGATGACTGCGCAGCCCGAGTCGCGCAGCTCACGCATCTTTCCAAAGAGGCGCTCGGTGGAGTCCAAGTCCAGCGCGGCGGACGATTCGTCCAATATCAGGACACGGGGCTTGCACAATAAAGCGCGCCCGATGGTGATCCACTGCTTGATATTCAAAGGCAACAAGCCCACCAGCATGTCGGGGTCGATAGGCATACCCGCCAAGGAGCGCATCAGCGTTTTGGCGGTATCGTATTTTTCTTGCTTGCCCAGCGTGCGGGACCACAGGCTGTCGGAACCCATGTAGAGGTTTTCCAGTACCGAGCATTCGTCTGCCACCAGTACTTCCTGGAATACCGTGGCAATGCCTGCAGCCCGCGCCTCATGCGGTGCCGCCGGGCTCAAACCCATGACGGAGACCTGCCCAGAATCCACCGGAACAACTCCGGAAATCACCTTGGCCAACGTACTTTTTCCACATCCATTGCCGCCCACAATGGCATGAATTTCGCCCATCTTGGCGTGGAAATTGACCCCGCGAAGTGCCTGCGTGGACCCAAACGACTTTTTGACACCGACGATGGCGATCCCTGGCTCGGCCATAGGAGGCGCAGCCGATGTGTGCATTGCACTGGGATTTGAAGGGGTCAGTAGGCTCACGGCAGTGGAACTAGTGGGGGAGAACTAAAGAAATGTGGACGAACGATCCCACTGCCCTCCCGGTCAGACGCTAGATCTGACCGGGAGGGTTGCAGCAAGATCGATCGGGTCGATCTAGATTTGCTTACTTCTTGAACTTGGTTGGATCTGCTGGACGCATGAAAAACTGGTCCAGATACGCCTGGCTGCTGCCCCAGCGGTCGGTGCCCACGTTGACCCACTTATCGGAGTCCTGGCTGCAATCTTCGGGCACCATTTTTTTCACGTCGTCATAGGTAAATTTAATGGGATCCACCAGCACGGATTGCATCTTTGGACCTTGGCCCTGCAGCGTGCGCATCATGATGTTCCAAGCCAATTCGATGTCATCCCCTGGAGGCCAAACTTGAATGGCAGCGCTAATGAAGCTGGGGTTCTTGCGCCAGTAGCACAACGCACCCACTTCACCACCAATAGCAATCGGAATCATTTTGCGGCCAGACTGCTGCACAGCGCGCAAAACACCCAACTCAGCAGCCGACTGAACGACGATGCCATCGAGCTGACCGGGGTTGGTCGATAGCCATTTCTGCACTTCCGCCTGAGCTACCTGGTCGGTCCACATACCAGCCACGTCGCCTACGATCTTGACGCCTGGGAATGTTGCCAATCCGGCCTTAATGCCGCGGTCCTGCGAATCCGAACCCGATGTGCCGGGAATGCCTTGCACCACCAGAACGTTGCCCTTGCCCTTGAGCTCATTGCCCATCCACAACCCCAGATCCTTGCCCGCAACCTGGTAGTTCACGGAGGAATTAACGGAGTAAGGAGATGTGAGATAGCCTGTAAACGAGAACGTTGGAACGCCCTTGTCATAGGCGTACTTGACCGTCTGGTTCAAGGCAGTCGGGTTGGAGCAGCACACGATGATGGCGTCTACACCCTGATCGACCAACTGGCGCATTTGCTGGATTTGGGTCGCATCTTTCAGGTTGGACTGGGTAATGATCACTTCCTTGATCAAGCCCATCTTTTTCCACTTGGGGATGATGTCGGTCTGCAGTCGGTCCATAGCAGCAGCGCGCCAAGTGTTGCCTGCGTAAGAGCTGGCATAGCCGATAGTCCAGGGTGGTCCCTTTTTCGGCTTCCAGTCCCGATAGGCACTGGGCCCAACGGGCTGCGCCGGGTCCAGAACATCTTTGGAATACAAACGTTTTGCGACTTCCGGCGTAATTTCATCCACACCGGCCGCATGCGCAACGCCTGCAACCAAAAGAACCGACGAAGCGCATAGCGCCAGATTCCGTTTCATGCCTAGTTTCATCATGTCTCCTGATCTTTATCCCGCGAACACTGCGGGTGTTGGTTGGCTGTACACACTCTTCTGCTATCACCACTGAATATTAGCTATTTATTTGCAGCAAATATTGTGCAAATTCCGTGCAAAGAGTTAGTAATTACCCTAGGGAATTTTTTAAATTAATGATTTTTCGTTGAATACATGGCGATTAATGGTTCTTCCTATTGCTAGTCGCGAGGCAATTGATTACATTTTTAGAAATTTGAAGCTTGTATTGCATGTGATTTGCGCAAATTTTGCAAACTACATGGTGCACTTACCCTAATTCAACTCGATCGAGTCTCAGCATCCAAGCGGATGAGAAATGTGAGCAATTCATGAAAAATACGAGCGGAAAGAAACAAGTCAGGCTACAAGACATTGCCGAAAAGGTGAATTTGTCGGTGGCCACGGTATCCCGTTCACTTGCCGGACACACGTCTATCAGCGAGGAGGCCCGCGCGGCCGTTCAGAAAGCCGCCATGGATCTAGGCTATGTGGCGTTCGCGCACGGCGCACGCAAGCCACGCCATGCAACCCGCACCATCGGTGTCCTGGTGAGCGCCTACGAGTTCCACAACCGCTTCGTCACACTGCTGCTGGAAAACATTCACCGCGACCTCCTGGAGTCAGGATTCCATGTGCTGGTGATGCTCGACCCGATCAACTCCACGAATGACATCAACCACCTTGCGGCCTTTCGCCCGATGATCGATGGCTACCTGGAGGGCATGATCCTGATGTCGGTCACCACCGACTCCATATTGGTGGGCGAGCTCCAAAGGCTAGGCATGCCGGTGGTCCTGGCCATGCGCTCAGTGGACAACCCCACGGTCGATGTCGTGGAAGCCGACAACGTGCGGGGTGGCGCAGAAATCATGCAACACCTTTACGAACTAGGGCACCGCCGCATCGGCCTGGTCATGGGTACCCAACAAGCGTCCACCAGCCGCGACCGCGCCCTTGGAGCGATTGATTTTCTACGCTCCAAAGGAATTGGTCCCGAAGACACGCCCATCATGTGGAACGCATTTACCTTCGACACGGGTTACTCCGGTGCCACCCAGTTGCTGGAGGTGAATCCCCGCGTCAGCGCCATCATGGCCGGTGCTGACTCCATTGCCATGGGGGTTCTGGAGGCTGCGCACTGCAAGGGCTTCTCTGTACCCGGACAGGTCTCTGTGGCAGGGTTCGATGACGTACAGCTCTCTGGCACGCGCCTGATTGGCCTGACCACTATCCAGTGCAGAACCCAGGAAATATCCCGTGCGGCCTGCAGACGAATCATCGACCGCATCAAAAACGGCTTGCTCGCCCCGCCCAGCCGGGACGTCATGCCGGTTCAACTCATGCGCCGCAACACCACAGGCCCCTGCAACAACTAAATGCTCCCAAGAGCCACCAATTAAATGAACACCACCGCTCCCCTCTCCCTCCTCAAAGATCCCAGCCTCCTCAAAACTGACGCCCTGATCAACGGCCAGTGGGTCGCAGGCACCAGCCGCTTTGACGTGCTCGACCCGTCCAACGGCAAGAAGCTGGCCGATGTGGCCAACCTCGGCCCAGCTGACGCCGATGCAGCCATCGCCGCCGCCAACGCCGCCTGGCCCGCCTGGCGCAGCAAGACCGCCAAAGAGCGCAGCATCATCCTGCGCAAATGGTTCGATCTGCTCATGGCCAACCAGGAAGACCTGGGGCGCATCATGACCGCCGAGCAAGGAAAACCCTTTGGCGAAGCCAAGGGCGAAGTAGCCTACGGTGCCAGTTTTGTCGAGTGGTTTGCCGAAGAAGCCAAGCGCGTCAACGGCGAGACCCTGCCCCAGTTTGACAACACCCGGCGCCTGTCGGTCATCAAGCAGCCCATCGGCGTGTGCGCCGCCATTACGCCATGGAACTTCCCCCTGGCCATGATCACCCGCAAAGTCGCACCCGCCCTGGCGGCTGGCTGCACCGTAATCATCAAACCCGCCGAACTCACCCCCTTGACCGCCCTGGCCGCAGCCGAACTGGCCATGCGCGCGGGCATTCCCGCAGGTGTGCTGAACATGATCACCGCCGACAGCGAGCAGTCAATTGCCGTGGGCAAGGTGATTTGCGCCAGCGACGTGGTGCGCCACCTGAGTTTTACCGGCTCCACCGAAGTGGGCCGCATCCTGATGGCCCAGTCGGCCCCTACCGTCAAGAAGCTCTCGCTGGAGCTCGGCGGCAATGCACCTTTCATCGTGTTTGACGATGCCGATATTGATTCCGCTGTCGAAGGCGCCATGGCCAGCAAGTACCGCAACGCTGGCCAGACCTGCGTGTGCGCCAACCGCTTCTATGTGCAGGAAGGCGTGTACGACGCCTTTGTGGCCAAGTTCACGGCCAAGGTGAAAACCATAAAGGTCGGCAACGGCTTTGAAGATGGCGTGATGCAAGGCCCGCTGATCGAAGACGCTGCCATCGACAAGGTCAAACGCCACGTGGCCGACGCCATTGCCAAGGGCGGCAAGGTGGAAACCGGTGGCAAGGCCCTTGCCGGCCAGTTCTTCGAGCCCACCGTGGTCTCGGGTGCCACAGCTGACATGCTATGCGCCAAGGAAGAAACCTTTGGCCCGTTTGCGCCGGTGTTCAAGTTCAAGACCGAGCAGGAAGCCATTGATGCGGCCAACAACACCGAGTTTGGTTTGGCCAGCTACTTTTACAGCCGCGACATCGGCCGCATTTACCGGGTGGCCGAGGCGCTGGAGTACGGCATGGTCGGCATCAACGTGGGCATTCTGGCTACTGAGCACGTTCCCTTTGGTGGTGTGAAGCAGTCCGGCCTGGGTCGTGAGGGCTCACACTTTGGCACGGATGAATATGTAGAAGTCAAGTATCTGTGCATAGGTGATATTTTGAAATAGCGCACCACAAACAATACGGAATGACTGCTTTGCACGATGACGACGTTTACGAACTACCGGTGATGGGCATCTCGCTGGGCCTCCATATTGCGGACAATCGCGAGAGCATGCAATCGCTGCGTGCATGTCTTAGGGCTGGACCCCGTTAATGACAGGAAAGGGCTCCTGACAGGACCGTGGTTGAAAACCGTCGCCTGACTCCTTGCAGCCCATGGCGGGTGCTCATTTTGACGAATTGCCAGCTACAAAGCAGCCTGTCGATCCCCCGTTGCCAATGGCTGGTCTGGAGCAAGCAGATCACAAACGGCTAGTACCGGTAAGGGCACGTTGCCGAACACCACGAATGGCTTCTGCCTCGGGTTGCGCTGGAGAACCAGAAAGCTGCGGGTGGTGAGCACTCGCTTAGGGTCTTTACGCATCACGAATAGCGTCTATCTATCGCCGCCACGACGCCGATCAAGAGCACTGCTGCTGAACGGCGTCAAATAAAAACTGTGCCGCGTTGTGGCTGCAAGATATTGACGTTTACGGATCGGTCTTGTGAAGTGGAGCTCGATCCAGCAGTGTCACCCATGATCAAATCATTTTTACCCAAATTTGATCAAGTTACCCGGTGGAGTCAGTGGCTCGTCCCTCGCGTAACTTGACCAAACCAGCGGATGAGTCCAGCATGAAAGCTGAACACGCTCACTTGAGCGCCTTGACTTGGTTCCGCCTTGCAAGAAAAAGCACTGGTCTGGCGAGCCTCACGTGGCGTCTATGCGCTGGAAGACGCCACTCTGCGTGACCTGTTGGCGCAGGCTGGCCTGCTGCCGGGCGCCAAGAGTGCCACGGAGGGTGCAGACCCAATCCCATGAGTTTGAGTTGATTTATGCATCAAATCAGCCTCTGGCCGGCGTATTACATGGGTTGCAAGCTATACAAATTACAAAACCCCGATAAGTCAAAGACTTACCGGGGTTTGTTTACAAAATAAAATTGACTAGACCCTAGAACGGAATGTCATCGTCCATGTCATCAAACCCGCTCGACGGCCGCGCAGCCGCCTGTGTGGGCGCAGGGGCCTGGCGTTGTGGCGGGGGCGCGGGACGCGAGGCAGGTGCCGGGCGCGAGTACGCCTGATTGCCACCGCCACCGCCACCGCTGTTCGCTCCGCCACCATAGCCACCTCCACCGCCAGCGTTACCGCCGCCGCTATAGCTACCACCGCCACCTTCATCACCACCGGGTCCACCCATGCCTTCGCGCTTGCCCAGAAGTTGCATTTCGGTGGCAATGATGTCCACCGTGTTCTTTTCAACGCCGGCCTGGTCGGTGTATTTGCCGTATTTCAGGCGTCCTTCGATGTAGACCGGCTGGCCCTTGCGGACGTATTCGCCAGCGATCTCGGCCAGGCGGTCATAAAACGTGACCCGGTGCCACTGGGTATCTTCCACGCTCTCGCCGGTGTTTTTGTCCTTGCGACGGGTGGAGGTGGCAATGCTGATGTTGGCCACGGCCTGACCCGAAGGCAGGTAGCGGATTTCGGGGTCTCGGCCGCAGTTGCCAAGCAAAATGACTTTATTGACGGATGCCATGGTTTCTTCCTTGATGAATGTGACGATGTGCGCTCAGGGGAGCGTTCGAATACCTTTGATTATCCCGCCTTCGGCGCCAAACCCGGCGCACCGAGCTGCGGCGCCCGCATCGGCCAGGCGACCAGCAGCCACAGCAGCATGGCTGCAAAACAGGCGCCAAACAGGCCCTGGGCGCCAAAGTGCTTGACCAGCCAGCCGCCCGTCACACCGCCCACAAAAAACCCGAGCGACTGCAGCGTGTTGTACACCCCCATGGCCGCGCCTCGGGCATGCGCGGGGGCCACGCGCGACGCCAGGCTGGGCTGGCTCGCCTCCAGCACATTGAAGCCGCAAAAGAACACAAACAACAAGGCGCCCAGCACAGCCACCGTCGGCTCGGTTGTCGCGACCAGCCACAAACCCAGCTGCACGGCCGTGGTCAAGCCAATGGCCGTCAGAAACACTGCCCGCAGGTAACCCCGTCGCTCCAGCGGAAACAGCGTGGTGCCCATCACCAAAAACGAGCCCAGCACCGCCGGCAGGTACACCCACCAGTGGTGCTCGCGCGGCAATCCGGCCTGCACCAGCATCGCGGGCACCGCCATCCACATCGCCAATTGCACGGCGTGCAGCACAAACACGCCAAAATTCAGGCGCAACAAAGCGGGCAGGCGCAGCACCTCGGTCAGGTTCCCCCGCGGCAGGTTCTTGTGCTGCAGTGGTTCGGGCGGCACCCACCAGATCACCACGGCCACGCCGGCCAGGGCCAGGCTGCCCGTCAATGCAAAAAGGCCGCCCAGACCCGTGAACGCCACCAGCAAGGGCGCCACCACCAGCGACAAGGCAAACATCAGCCCGATGCTCGCCCCCACTAGCGCCATGGACTTGGTGCGAACCATATCGCGGGTCTGGTCCGCCAACAGGGCCGTGACCGCCGCCGAAATCGCCCCCGCGCCCTGCACGCCACGCCCAATGGCCAGCCAGGTGAGCGTAGGCGCCCAGGCCGCCACAAAGCTGCCAACGGCAAACACCAGCAGCCCGAACACAATGACCCGCTTGCGACCCAGCCGGTCCGACACCAAGCCAAAGGGAAACTGCAACAGGGCTTGCGTCAGCCCATAGACCCCCATGGCAAAGCCCACCAGCGCGGCGTCCTGGCCGCCTGGATAACGTGCGGCCTCAATGGCAAATACGGGGAGGATGAGAAACAGCCCCAGCATGCGCAGGGCAAAAATGGAGGCCAGCGAGAAGCTGGCGCGGCGTTCCCCAGGCGTCATCGCACTGGAGGCACCAGCGCCGCCAGACTTCAACGGAACATCAACTTCAGCCAAAACAGGGTTCTCCCAACACCGGGCGCCGCAACTTGCGGCGCATCCAAAGCCCTGAATTGTCCCCCATATGGGTTGTTGCGGGCGGCCGATCCGGCAAAGGCGGGCGCCAGTCACTATCATGGTGGGTTTTCCCGAGCCCATTTCACCTTGAACTCTCCTACTGACAGCACCCGCCCCGAACTCCACCCGGATGGCGCCTACCTTGGCATGGCGCTGCAGCAGCAGAACATCAGCATTCGGGGGGCGCGCACGCACAACCTCAAAAATATCGACCTCGATATTCCGCGCAACCGCCTGGTGGTCATCACCGGCCTGAGCGGCTCAGGCAAGTCCAGCCTGGCGTTTGACACGCTGTACGCCGAGGGCCAGCGCCGGTACGTGGAGAGCCTCTCGACCTACGCGCGCCAGTTTTTGCAGCTCATGGACAAGCCCGATGTGGATGTGATCGAGGGTCTGTCGCCCGCCATCTCCATTGAGCAAAAGGCCACCAGCCACAACCCGCGCTCCACCGTGGGCACGGTGACCGAGATTCATGACTACCTGCGCCTGCTGTTTGCCCGCGCCGGCACCCCGTTTTGCCCCGACCACCACCTGCCATTGCAGGCGCAAACGGTGAGCCAGATGGTGGATGCCGTGCTGGCCCTGCCGGCGGACACCCGGCTGATGATTCTGGCGCCGGTGGCGCGCGAGAAAAAAGGCGAGTTTCTGGACCTCTTTGCCGACATGCAGGCCCAGGGGTATGTGCGCTTTCGGGTCAACGGGCAGGCGCTAGAGTTTGACCAGTTGCCCACGCTCAAGAAAACCGAGAAACACGACATTGACGTGGTCATTGACCGCATCAAGGTGCGCGCCCTGGCCGCCGAGGGGGCCGATGAGGCTGCCGTTCTGGAGGCACGCCGCGAGCTTGACAGCCTCAAACAGCGCCTGGCCGAGAGTTTTGAGGCGGCCTTGCGGGTGGCGGGTGGTCGCGCTCTGGCTGTTGAAATAAATAGCAGCCCAGGCAATGAATCCGCCGGCCATAGCCCTAAAGAACACTTATTCAACGCCAAATTCTCGTGCCCGGTGTGCAACTACTCCATTAGTGAGCTGGAGCCGCGCCTGTTCTCCTTCAACTCGCCCGTGGGCGCCTGCCCGTCGTGTGACGGCCTGGGCATGCAGGACTTTTTTGACCCTGCGCGGGTGGTGGCGTTCCCGTCCCTGAGCCTGGCCAGCGGCGCCATCAAGGGCTGGGACCGGCGCAACGGCTACTACTTTGCCCTGCTGGAGAGCCTGGCCAAGCACTACCAGTTTGACATTGAGCAGGCGTTTGAGACCCTGCCCCCGGCGGTGCAGCAAGCGGTGTTGCAAGGCTCGGGCGAAGAAGACATCAAATTCAGCTACGTGATGGACTCGGGTGCTTCGCAAGGCAAGAAGGTGAGCAAAAAGCACCCCTTTGAGGGCATCATCCCCAACATGCAGCGGCGCTACCGCGAGACTGACTCGACCCTGGTGCGTGAAGACCTGGGCCGCTACCGCAGCACCCAGGCCTGCACCGAGTGCGCCGGTTCGCGTCTGCGCCGCGAGGCTAGACACGTGAAAATTGGTGAAGGCGAGCAGGCGCGCGCCATTTTTGAGTTGAGCCACATCACGCTGGCCGAGAGTTTTACCTACTTCAACACCCTGCACATGAGCGGCGCCAAAGGTGAAATTGCCGCCAAGGTGGTGCGCGAAATTGGCTTGCGGCTGAAGTTTTTGAACGACGTGGGCCTGAACTACCTGAGCCTGGACCGCAGCGCGGAGACCCTGAGCGGCGGTGAGTCGCAGCGCATTCGCCTGGCCAGCCAGATTGGATCGGGCCTGACCGGGGTCATGTATGTGCTGGACGAGCCCAGCATCGGCTTGCACCAGCGGGACAACGACCGCCTGATTGACACCCTGAAGCATCTGCGCAACATCGGCAACAGCGTGCTGGTGGTGGAGCATGACGAAGACATGATGCGCGCCGCGGACTACATCATCGACATGGGGCCGGGTGCTGGCGTGCACGGGGGGCGCGTCATGGCCCAGGGCACCTATGAGCAGGTCAAGGCCAACCCAGCCTCACTCACCGGCCAATACCTGGCCCAAACCCTCAAAATTGCCGTGCCAGAGCAGCGCACGGCCTGGTTGCCCACCGTGCGCGCCCAGGCCGACGCCGACAGATACAAATCATCGTCGCGCTTTGGCCCCAGCCCAGCCGCCGAGCGCCGCGCTGCGCGTGAAGCCAACCACCGGGCCACGCAGGGCGACATGCAGTGCCTGCGCGTCATTGGCGCCAGCGGCCATAACCTCAAGGGCGTGGACGTGGACTTTCCCGTGGGCTTGTTTACGTGCGTGACCGGCGTGTCGGGTTCGGGCAAGTCCACGCTGGTCAACGACACGCTCTACACCGCCGTGGCCCGCACGCTGTACCGCGCGCACGAAGAGCCCGCCGCGCATGAATCGATTGAAGGTATTGAGTACTTTGACAAGGTGATCAACGTCGACCAATCGCCCATTGGCCGCACGCCGCGCTCCAACCCGGCCACCTACACCGGCCTGTTCACCCCGATCCGGGAGCTGATGGCCGAGATTCCAATGGCCCGCGAGCGCGGCTACGGGCCGGGGCGCTTCAGCTTCAACGTGGCGGGCGGCCGCTGCGAGGCCTGCCAGGGCGACGGCATGGTCAAGGTGGAGATGCACTTTTTGCCCGATGTGTATGTGCCGTGCGATGTGTGCGCTGGCAAACGCTACAACCGCGAGACGCTGGAGGTGCTCTACAAGGGCAAGAACATTGCGCAAATTCTGGACCTCACGGTGGAAGCCGCGCACGAGTTCTTCAAGGCCGTGCCCACCCTGGCGCGCAAGCTGCACACGCTGCTGGATGTGGGTCTGTCCTACATCCGCCTGGGGCAGGCTGCCACCACCCTGTCGGGCGGTGAGGCCCAGCGCGTCAAGCTGGCGCTGGAACTCAGCAAGCGCGACACCGGGCGCACGCTCTACATCCTGGACGAGCCCACCACGGGCCTGCACTTTGCCGACATCGACCTGCTGCTGAAAGTCTTGCACCAGCTGCGCGATGCGGGCAACACGATTGTGGTGATCGAGCACAACCTGGACGTGATCAAAACCGCCGACTGGCTGATCGACATGGGCCCCGAGGGCGGCAGTGGCGGAGGTACCGTGGTCGGCGTGGGCACGCCCGAGGATCTGGCGGCCAACCCGGCCAGCCACACCGGGCGGTATCTGGCGCGGCTCTTGTAGGCCCGCCATCGACGGACCCCCTGACACCGGGTAGACTGTTCCAATGCAAAAGCTGCTTGACACTCTGGTCCGAATCAGTGGTTTGCGCGACCGCGAAAAAATGAATTTCGCGCTCGTGCAACTGACCATGGAGACTGAACTCTGGACGGTGACCGCTGCCCGGCTGGTACGCGCGGTAGGCCAGCCCGGTCAGCAACGCTGGTTTACCCTGGCCCGCATGGAAGCCGGCGCCTCCAATCCCACTTGCGACCGGAGCTGGGTTGATGACGCTGCCTTGCCCAGCCTGGCCGAATTCCCACACCGGGAAGCGGCCATCGTGACCGAGGCGATGGTGCGCACCGGCAGCGGCCCCTTCACCAGCGTCTTCCCGATCGATACGCACACCATGGTGTGCAGCCTGCTGGAGCTGGTGTCCGACGAGCCACTGTCAGCCCCGGTGCAAGCCCAGATCGAGAGCGTTGTATGGATTTACCAAAACCTGCAAGGCTTGCTGGACTACGGCGAAAAGGACGCGCTCACCGAGCTACTCAATCGCAAGTCCTTTGACAGCGCCTTCCACCGCGCAGCGGTTGAGCAGCAGCGAGACAGCAACCCGAACCAACCGGATCGGCGGGCAAACCACACGGCGGGCCATTTCTGGCTGGCCGTGCTGGATATTGATCATTTCAAGCGGGTGAACGACAACTTTGGTCACCTGATCGGTGACGAAGTGCTGCTGTTGATGGCGCGTTTGATGCGAACCAGCTTTCGCAGCCACGACCTGCTCTACCGTTTTGGTGGCGAGGAGTTTGTGGTGCTGATGCGCTGTGCCGACGAGGCCGATGCGGCCATCCCACTGGAGCGTTTTCGCGTGAGCGCCGAAACACACGTGTTCCCCCAGGTAGGAACCATCACCGTGAGCATCGGGTTTGCACCTTTGCGATCGGACGACACACCGAGCAGCGCTTTTGGCCGGGCCAACCAGGCTGTGTACTACGCCAAGACCCATGGCCGAAATCAGGTGTGCAGTTATCGGGCGCTGGTGCAATCCGGCACACTGGAAGAAGCCCCGGATGCCATCGAAGACATCGAAGACATCGATTTTTTCTAAGACCCGGAATTCAGGTCGACGTCAACTGTCGTTGCGTGGCAACTCCAGGATCAACTCCACCCGGCGATTGGCCCGCTGACCCTGCGGCGTGCGGTTGGACTCGATGGGCCGGGTTTCGGCATAGCCCGTAGCCCGCAGGCGCGTGGGGTTTAGTCCACGGCTCTGCAAATGGCGCACCACGCTACCGGCCCGCCCGGCCGCCAGCTCCCAGTTGGATGGAAACCGGGCCGTGCTGATGGGCGTGTCGTCGGTGTGGCCCTCCACCACGATATGGCGATCAATGGCCAGGTTGAAGGTCGGCAGCAGGGTGTCGAGCAGGCGCAGGCCCCCGGTCGTCAGGCCCGCCTCGCCCGGGGCAAACAGCAGCTCGCTGCTGATGCGAAAGCGCACCGAACTCTCGCTCTTGATCACCTCGACCTGGCTGCCCAGGCGGTCGATCGGCAAATGATCAAATGAGTCGGCAGGCGGGCGCAGTGGCTCCACAATGCTGCCCCTCGCAATCAGGTGCGGCGCCCCGGGTATGGGCCCCGACGCGGCGACGCCGGGCTGCGGTACACCCGGGGGCGACGCAGAGAGCGCAGCCGAAGCCGCGTCCAGCTTGGCAATGGCAGCCGGTTTGGATTTCTTGCTGCTGGGCTCACTGAAGGCCAGCATCACCACCATCATGACCAGCAACAGGGTCATGACGTCCAGGTAGGTGATCAGCCAGCTGTCCTCCTCACCTGGCGGGCTGGCCTCCTGATGCCAGCGGGCAAACCGCCCACCCTGCACGCTTTGCCGCAGCGCCACGGAACGCGCGGCCGGCACAACGGAATCGCCGGGCTGCCGGCTGCCTCCAACATCAATCTCGGCCATCGAAAATCTCGTCTTCGTGGTGCTCTACAAAAGACTTCAGGGTTTCGCGCATCAGCGCCGGGCTGCGCTTGGCGCACATCATGGAGATCCCCTGCAGCACCATGTTCATCAACACCAGGCGCTGCTCGGTGCGGCGCTCCAGTTTGACTGCCACCGGTTTGAACAGCAGGTTAGACAACAAAATTCCATAGAGCGTGGTCATCAGGGCCACGGCCAGGTTCTGGCCTATGGCGGTCATGTCGCCGTTACCCAATGTCCCCATCAGGTTAACCAGCCCGACCAGGGTGCCCAGCATGCCGAAGGCCGGAGCGTAGTTGGCCATCAGGCGAAACAGCTGGGCCTCGGCCGCCTCCCGCGCGCGCAACCGGGAAATGCGCCACTGCAGCAAATCCAGAATATCTTCTTCCGGGGTGCGGTCAATCACCAGTTGCACACCCGTGCGCAAAAACGGGTTGGTGACCCGGGTGAGGGCGCGCTCCACCGCACGCGGATCGTCATGGACCCAGATTTTGGCGATCTGGACCAGCTCGTCGATGTCGTTCTGGGTGTAGAGCTGCTCGTTGCGCATGACGGTGCCAAACAGCCTGAAGATGCGCACCACCTCCTTCAGCGGGTAGCTCAAAAACGTGGCAGCCATGGTGCCGCCCAGCACGATACCCAAACTGGGCCAATCGACGTAAAGGCGGGGATCGTCTGCCGCAAAAAACAAAACAATCGCCAGTAGCAGGACACTGGTCACCATCCCGATCAAGGTGGACGGATTCATCCAAAAACTCCTCAGCAGCAGCACGGATCGTGTAGGGACCGATTGTGCAACAGCCAAGCCGCCTTGCCGGCGTGGCGCCCGGCCCGCGCATCAGCGGCCTTCAGGCTCGCTCAAGCGGGAGCAGCCACAGGTGCAGGAGCGGCGTCACGCAGTTGACGGCGCAGAATCTTGCCCAAATTGGTCTTGGGCAGAGGCTCGGTACGAAACTCGATGATCTTGGGGATCTTGTAATCCGTGAGGTGCTGACGACAATGCGCCAGCAGCGCCTGCTCGGTCAACGTCGGGTCACTGCGGACCACCACAATTTTGACCACCTCGCCGGAGCGCTCGTCCGGGGCCCCGATGGCGGCCACCTCGGCCACGCCCGGGTGCATGGCCACCACGTCTTCAATCTGGTTGGGGAACACCTTGAAGCCGGACACGATGATCATGTCTTTCTTGCGGTCCGTGATCCTGAAATACCCGCGCTCGTCCATGTAACCCATGTCGCCGGTGCGCAGCCAGCCGTCCGGGGTAAACACCTTGGCGGTTTCTTCGGGCCGGTTCCAGTAGCCGGTCATCACCTGCGGGCCCTTGACGCAGATTTCACCCACCTCGCCCGCCGGCAACGCCTGCCCGTCGTCGTCGAGCACGGTGGCATCGGTCGAGGGGAACGGCAGGCCAATGGCACCGGTCCAGTCGGTGATGTTGAGCGGGTTGCAAATGGCCCCGGGTGAGGTTTCGGTCAGGCCGTAGGCTTCGATGATGGGCACGCCGGTGGCTTTTTTCCAGCGCTCGGCGACCACGCGTTGCACTGCCATGCCCCCGGCGTTGACCACCTTGAGGCTGTGCAAATCCACCTCGGCAAACTCGGGCGTGTCCAGCAACGCGCGGTACAGGGTATTGACCCCGATGATGACGGTGGGCGGGTATTTCTTGAGGTCATGAATGAAGGCCGGCATGTCCCGCGGGTTGGTGATCAGGATGGTGTGCGCTCCCTTTTTCATGAACACCAGGCATGAGTTCAGCGCATAGACGTGGTACAGGGGCAGTGGGCACACAAACACCTCTTTGCCGTCAATCAGGTCGTGGGCAATCCACTCGCCCACCTGCTGCAGGTTGGCCACCATGTTGCCGTGGGTCAATATGGCACCTTTGGCCACCCCAGTGGTGCCTCCGGTGTACTGCAAAAATGCAATGTCGCCATGGCCCAGCGGCACATGCTGCAAGACTTGATCGCGGCCGTGGCGCAAGGCGGCATTGAACTCGATGGCCCCCGCGATCTCCCAGTGCGGCACCATTTTCTTGACGTACTTCACCACCACATTGGTGACCACCTCCTTGATGAGCGGAAACATGTCGCCCACCTCGGTGGTGATGACGGTGGGCCCCAGCCCGGGATTGCGGTCCAGCACCTCTTGCAGGGTATGGGCAAAATTCTCCAGCACCACAATGGCCACCGCCCCGGAGTCCTTGAGCTGGTGCTCCAACTCGGGCACGGTGTATTGGGGGTTGACATTGACCACCACCAAGCCGGCCCGCAAGATGCCAAACAAGGCCACGGGGTACTGCAGCAGGTTGGGCATCATGATCGCCACCCGGTCTCCCTTGAGCAACCCCAGCGTGCCTTGCAGGTAGGCCGCAAAGTCGCGGCTGTGCAGGTCCAGCTCGGCATAGGTCATGGAGGCGCCCATGTTGCTGTAGGCGGGCAGGTCCGCAAAGCGCTGACAGGTCAGGCGCAGCACATCCTTGAGGGAGGCAAACGCATCCACATCCACGTCGGCCGAAATGCCGGTGGGGTAATGTTGCAACCAGGTTTTTTCCATACCCATCTCTCCTTGGCCCCCTGCGGGCAACGATGAAAGCTTCGAGTCTAGAAAAGCAGGGCGGCTATCGCTTGATATTTCGCAAGCCCGCGCATCACATGCGCCCCGAGCGCATTGGCGCCCTTCAGGGCTGCTGGCGGGCGGCCTCCAGCACATCGCGGGTGCGCGTCGCCTCCTGGCGTGCCGCCTGGGCAAAGTCGGCGCCACCGGACGCGTACAAAATGGCTCGGGATGAATTCACGATGATCGGCGCTGCGGTTTCAAACCCACCCTGCGCGCGGGCCACGCCACGCCAGCCGGCCTTGACTGTGGCCATGGCATCGCCGCCCTGAGCGCCCACACCGGGAATCAACAAAGGCAAAGTGGGCGCTACCGACCGCACACGCTCAATCTCGGCCGGGTACGTGGCACCCACCACCAGCCCGAGCTGACCGTTGAGATTCCAGGGCCCCTGCGCCAACCGCGCCACGTGCTCATACAGCAGGGGCGAGCCCTCAATGCTGGAGAGCCGCTGGTTCTGCAAATCATCCCCGCCCGGGTTGGAGGTACGACAGAGCAGAAAAGCGCCCTTGCCGTGGTATTTCAAATACGGCTGCACCGAGTCAAAACCCATGAAGGGTGAGAGCGTCACCGCATCGGCACCGTAGCGCTCAAAGGCTTCAATGGCGTATTGCTCGGCCGTGCTGCCGATGTCACCGCGCTTGGCATCCAGGATGACCGGCACATGGGGAGCCGCCTGGCGCATGTGGGCCATCAGGCGCTCCAGTTGCTCCTCGGCGCGGTGGGCGGCAAAGTAGGCAATTTGGGGCTTGAAGGCCATGGCCAGGTCCACGGTGGCGTCCACGATGGCGGCGCAAAAGTCATATATCTTGCTGGCGTCCCCGCGCCACTGGGCAGGGAATCGGGCGGGATCGGGGTCCAGCCCCACGCACAACATGGAACCGTTTTGGCGCTCGGCGGTGCGCAACATGTCAAGGAAGGTCATGGCGTCATTGTAAGAAGCCCCGCAACGGAGTTCCGTCAAGTGCCCCTTGAGGGGCGGGGTGAGCCTGACGGGTGGTATCGTGATCTTTTACCAAACACGGGAGTGCTGCCTTGTCTGTTTTTTTCGACATCACCCACACGACCCACTACCGGTATGCCAAGCCGGTCATTCTGGGCACCCACCGGGTGTTGTTCCGCCCCCGTGACAGCCACGACCTGCGGGTGCTGGCCACCGATCTGCAAGTGAGCCCCGAGCCGGTTGATATTCGCCTGATCCAGGATGCCTACTCCAACTCGGTGGCCTTGGTGCAGCCACAAAGCCCCGCCACCGAGCTCAAGATCAGCTGCTCTTTTTCGGTCGAGCACACCGGCACCCGGGCGCTTGATTTTCCGCTGAGCACGCGGGCACAAACCTACCCTTTTGAGTACGACGCAGAAGAACTCCGGGTGCTGGCGCCTTACCTGAGCCCCTACTACGACGACCCGACCGGCTTGCTCAAAAACTGGGCCTGCCAGTTCGTCCAGACCGAGGGCACAACCGGCACGCGCGAGTTGCTGGTGGACATGACGCAGTTCATTCGCAACACCTTGCGCTACCAGGCCCGAGAGGACGAGGGCGTGCAGGCACCTTACGAAACACTGCAACTGCAAAGCGGCACCTGCCGGGACTTTGCCACGCTGATGATCGAGGCGATTCGACAGTTGGGTTATGCGGCACGCTTTGTGTCGGGCTACCTGTATTCGCCCGAGGTCGGGGGTGGCGAGGCACAGGTGTCCAGCCCCGGCAGCACCCACGCCTGGCTGCATGTTTACCTACCCGGTGCAGGCTGGATTCCGTTCGATCCGACCAACAATCTGGTGGGCGGCTCTGATTTGATTCGGGTCGGGGTGGCGCGCCACGCCAGCCTGGCATCCCCAGTCAGCGGCTCCTGGACCGGGGCCATGGAAGACTACCTGGGCATGGAAGTCGATGTGCAGGTGCGCAAAGTATCGGCCTGAGGCCAACCCGGTGGGTCAAACCGGGGCAAACTGCCCGCGCAAGTACCCGATGATCTCGCCCGACTCATACAGCCAACGGCTGCCTTGTGGCTCGGTGATTTTCAGGCAGGGCACCTTGGTCTGCCCGCCCTGACGGGTGAGTTCTTCCCGGTTTTTGATGTCGTGCTGCGCGTCCCGCTTTTCAATGGGCAGGGAGAGGCGGTGCATCTCCTGGCGCACCTTGGCGCAAAAGGGGCAGGTCGCGTACTGGTACAAGGCCAGGCTTTGGCACTGCTGGTCCACCACCGCCTGGGCAGCAGGCGCGCGCACCAACCCTGCCGGGCGGGTGAGCCGCTCGCGCAGCAGGACCACCGGGCCGAGCACCAGGCGCAGGGTCTTGAAGAAGGTTCTGATCACAAATTTCATACTGAATGTATTTCGCAAGAGGTTCGGGAAAGGCGCTGGCTCACTTGGCCAGCTTGAAGCGCCCGCCCGGTCCGGCGAGCAGCAGGCCGATCTCCAGCAGTTTCTTCACAGCGGCATTGACAGAGCCTGCAGGAATGCCAGTGGCCAGACCGGCCGCGCTCAGGTTGACGGCCATGAAGTCGCGCGTATTCAGGAGCCGCTGCAAGTGGCGCAGCAGCTTGGTCGGGTTGCCTCCAAGAACCGGTGGCGATGCCAGCGCCGGCTTTTTGGCGAGCGCTTTCCTGGCCACCTTCTTTTGACCGGCCTTGGCCACCACGTCTGTGGGTGCAATGTCGGCCGCCGTAGCGACCAGCAACTCAGGCGCAGAGGGTTGCGCTGCAAGCGGTGCGGACAGCGCGGGCAGAGTGTGGTCGGCCAGGCCGTCGTCGTCTGTCAATTCGCTGGCCAGTGCATGCACCTTTTTGAGCTCTTCCTCAATACCCGCCATGGTTTGGGACAGGCGCGCAACCAGTTTCCAGTTCTCGAACAGGGCGTCATTGCCCAGCCCAAACGGGTTGCTGGCCATCGCGGTGTTTACGCGTTGAGCGTAGTCTTTGACGGAGTTTTTCAACTCGGCGTCGGCAGCAAACACGGCTGCACCCGCTTGCTGGATCGTTGACAGGGTCGTTTTGGAAAGTGACATGGCGTCGGGGTCCTGGTTTAAAAGACATCAAGGGAAGGGAAATGGGGCTGATCGGCCGCCTCCTGGGCCAGGCACAGGTCGGCCCACGCGCGGGCTTTGTCGTGCTGTGAGCGCAGCAAATAGACCGGCGGATAGGTCACCACCACGGGCAAGCCCTGGTAGCGGTAGAGTTGGCCGCGCAGCTTGCCCAGGGGAATGTTGGCGACCTCGGCCACGCTGCCCTGCAGCAGCGCCTGGGCGGAAAAGCGGCCCATCGCCAAGATGACTTTGGGCTGCACCAGGGCGATTTCACGCTGCAGGTAAGTCCCGCAGACGGCAAGTTCGTCCAGGCTGGGGTTACGTACCACGGCCGGGCGGCATTTGACTGCGCTGGTGACATGGGCGCGGGTCGCGCTGTGGCCCTTGTCCGGGGGCGGGGCGCCCTGTGCGGGTCCGTCTTGCCGGTGGAGGCCCAGCGCGCGCAGCATGTTGTCCAGCAACTGTCCGGACTGCTCCACCTGGGGCCGACCGGCGCGCTCCTCCGATTCTTCCGGGGGCTCGGTCACCACCAGCCAGTCGGCTTGGCGGGGGGGGCTCGCCTCGACAAACACCGGCGCACGCCGTCCGATGCACAGCTTGCAGGCCTGGCAACTGGCCACGGTCTGCGCCAACTCGGACCAGCCCATGGTGGCAATCCCGCCAGCCAGGCCTTCGAAGGCTGCAGCTGAAACTGCCGTGGGCACCGCCAGCGCGGCGGCGCTCAGGGGGACTGCGGGGCGTACCGGCACTGATATTGAATGTTTTGAGCCTCCAGCCGGCGTATTGATTGCCTCAATAGCTATATTTTCAATAGCAACCGCCAGTGCAGGCCGAGCTACCTCTACCTCTACCTCT
>JBIIVW010000067.1:0-16221 GCA_044339205.1 Rhodoferax sp.
CGGAACTGGCCGTCTCCACCCGAATCCTGCCGCAACGACCATTCGGTAAAGCGCACCGGATAGGCCGCCTCCAGAATCTCCAATGGCGGAATCGTGGCCGTCGAGATGGGCGCATTGCCATGGCTCAGGCCATCCCCACCCGAATGAGCCCCATGGCCCCCACCAAAGAAGCTGAACATCACCCAGCGCTGGCCCTTGCGGGCGGCGTCCGTGCGGTGACCAGCGATCGACAGCGCGTTGATGGTGCCGTAGGCCTGTGCCACGGCGCGCGTCGGGTCGGCCTGGGCCGCCGCACTGAAGATCACATCAATCATGCGCAAAATGGTTTCGGTGTAGCCGCCCACGGGCCGGGGCCGGGCGGCGCTGATAACCAGGTCATCGGGAATCACGAAATCCACTGCATCCAGCACCCCGGCATTGGCCGGCACATCGGGGAACAAGTGCTTGAGCGCCACGTAGCAGGCCGCGATGGCTGTGGCGCGGGAGATATTGACGGGGCCCGCGCATTGGGGCGAGGTGCGCGAGAAATCAAGCGTCATGCGCTCGCCGTCTACGGTCATGTCCAGCGCGATGGTGAGCGGCTCATCCCGCACGCCATCGTTGTCCAAGATATCGCTGAACGAGTAGCGGCCATCGGGCAGGGAGGCTATGTGCGAGCGCATCAACCTGACGGCGCGCGCGCGCAGTTCACCCAGGGCCTGCAGCACGACTGCATCACCATATTCGTCGAGCAAACCGTTCAGGCGACGCACACCCAACTCCAGAGCAGCGAGTTGGCCGTTCAGATCGCCCCACAGGCTGTCGGGCAGGCGCGTGTTGGCCTTGAGGATGGCCAGCACGTCATCGTCGAATACACCGGCGCGAATGATCCGGACTGGCGGAATCTGCACCGCCTCCTGCCAGCATTCGGTGGCGGCCGGGTTGTAATTGCCGGGCACGGCGCCCCCTACATCGTGCCAGTGCGCGGCCGATGCCAGGTAACAAAACAACTTGCCGTCGCGAAAGAAGGGCCGCACCAGCTTGAAATCGTTGGCGTGCGTCCCGCCCTCATACGGATCGTTGAACAGCCAGGTGTCGCCGTCCACCATGCCGGCATTCGGGTCCGACGGCGTGCTGCGTTCGCGCGCCACTTTGGCGGCTGCCCGCACGGCAAAGGCCATGGCGCCCACAAACACCGGCAGGCCCGACTTGCCCTGCACCAGCGTGTCACCCGACGCGGCGTCGTACAGCCCGTGGCAGGCATCGTGCGCTTCAGCGATGATGGGATTGAACGCACTGCGGTACAGCGTGGCATCCATCTCGTCGGCGATCTGCTCCAGGCGGCCCCTGAGTACCGCCAGTGTGACGGGGTCCATCACGGACGCCGATGAAATGTCAGACATGTTGAGGCTCCTTGCCATATCGAATTCGCAATTGATTCATCAAGCCACCACTGCGCACCATGGCCAGCAGGAACTCGGGGATGGGTTCGCACACCAGAATGTTTCCGGTGCCCGAGGTGACCGTCAGGTGGTGGGTATCGAGTCCCACCTGCTCCGCCTCCTGCAACTGCGCAGCGTCGGGACAGGTCAGCAACAAGAGGCCCACATTGAAGGCGTTGCGAAAGTACAGGCCGCTGAAAGACGGCGCAATCACTGCGGCCACGCCCAGCTTGACCAAAACGGAGGCCGCCTGCTCACGGGACGAGCCAATACCAAAGTTGGCGCCGGCCACAATCACGTCGCCCGGGCGCACCTGGCTGGCGAACTCAGAGCGAACAGACTCCAGACAGTAAGTGGCGATCTTGTCGATGCCGTGCTTCATGGCATGGCCCGGCGCCAGCACATCGGTATCAATGTCTGCGCCCAGCTTCCAGACGCGATGGCCCACTGCAGCCGCGCTCATGCCAGCACCTCGCGGGGATCGCTGATCACGCCGCGCAAAGCGGAGGCCGCCACCGTGTAGGGCGAGGCCAGATAAACCTGCGCCGTGGCAGAACCCATGCGGCCTTTGAAATTGCGGGCTGTGCTCGAAATCACCGTGGTGTTGTCGCCCATGGTTTCGCCATAGCCGGCGCACGCGCCGCACGCGGTTGGAAACAGCTCGGCTCCGGCGTCAAGCAAGACCTGCAGCACGCCCTCTTCCTGCGCTGCCAACTGGTCCTTCTGGCTGGCAGGTGCCACCATCAGACGCACGCCGGGCGCCACGCGTTGGCCGCGCAACACCTCGGCAGCGGCGCGCAGATCATCCAGCTTGGCACCCGTGCAAGCACCGATATAAGCCACATCCACCGGCGTGCCGCTGAAGCGGCCCACCACATCGGCATTGGCCGGGCTGTGAGGCGCGGCCACATAGGGCGCCAGCGCATCGGCATCAAACTCGTGGCGCGTGATGGCTGCATCGTCATCGGTATGCCAGCCGCTCACATCAAGCGGTGGGGCACCGGCCGCCTGCAACCAGGCCGCCGTCACCTCGTCGGGCGCAATCAGGCCCACTTGCGCGCCCAGCTCAGCGCTCATGTTGGACAAGGTCATGCGCTCCTGCATCGACAAGGCTTTGACCGCGGGGCCTGCAAACTCAACCGCCTGGTACTGCCCCCCGTTCATGCCAAAGCGCCCCACCATGTGCAACATCATGTCCTTGGCAGTAACCCCTTTGTGCAGCCGGCCGCTCCAGTGCATCTGAATGGTGTGCGGAACCCGCAGCCAGATTTCGCCGGTCACCACCACGCCCAGCATCTCGGTGCTGCCGATGCCAAACATATAGGCCCCAAATGCGCCCCCTGTGGGTGAATGAGAGTCGCCACCCACACACAACATGCCCGGACGAATGTGGCCATGCTGCGCCACCACAACATGGCAGATGCCCTGGCTGTCATACACATGGGGCAGGTTCTGCTCGCTGGCCCAGTCCCGGGCAATGCGCACAATCTTGCGGGACTCGTCGTCCCGCTCGGGCACGTAGTGATCCATCACCAGCACCACGCGCGACTTGTCCCAGATCTGCGCCCCCAACTCCTCAAGCATGGGTTTGAGCCTGCGCGGCCCCGACGAGTCGTGAAACATGGCCAGGTCAACCTTGCAGTTGACGATGTCGCCAGGCCGAACCCTTGCGAGCCCGGCAGCCCGCGCGATCAGCTTTTGCGCCAGGGTCTGTGCGTTGACATTGATGTCCGTCATTCCGGCTTGGCTCCGGAGAATTTCACCACCTTGGCCCAGCGCTGGATTTCACCTTGCACGAACTTTGAGAACTCGTCGGGTGAATTGCCCACCGGCACCGCGCCTTCAGCATCCAGCCGGCGGCGTACCTCCGGCGTGGCAATGGCCTGACGTGCCGCATCGCTCACACGCTTGGCCAGGTCCGGCGCCATGCGCGCAGGACCAAACAAACCAAACCAGGCGCTTGACTCATAGCCCGGCAACACTTCGGCAATGGCAGGCACATCAGGGAAAGCCGCCAGACGCTTGACGCTGGTCACACCCAGCGCCTTGAGCCGCCCGGCCTTGACCTGCGCCTGCGCGTTGCCGATGGCCGCAAACATCAGCTCCACCTGGCCAGCTATCACATCCTGAATGGCAGGCGCGGTGCCCCGGTAGGGAATGTTCACAATGAACGCACCCGACTGCATCTTGAACAAATCGCCCGCCAAATGCAGCGAGGAACCCACGGCCCCGATGGCGAAGTTGAGCTGCCCCGGCTTGGCCTTGGCCAAAGCAATCAGCTCGCGTACATCCTTGGCCGGCACGGACGGATGGGCCACCAACACCGACGGCGAAGTAGCCACACAGGTCAGCGGCGTGAAGTCCTTGACCGGGTCAAACGGCAATGACGGGTAAAGCGACGCGTTGATGGCATGGCTGGTGAAGCTCATCAGGAGCGTATTGCCATCAGGCGCTGCCTTGGCCACCGCCTCGGCTGCAATGTTGCCCCCGGCACCCGGCCGGTTCTCCACAATCACGGTTTTCCCCAGCAGGCGGCCCAATTCATTGGCCAGCGTGCGGGCCAGCGTATCGGTAGACCCACCTGCTGGGGCCCCCACCAAAATGCGCGTGGGCTGGGTTTGTGCAAAGGCCCCTGTTGCCAGCACAGCGGCAGCAGACACCAAAATTTCACGACGTTGCATGATCAAATTCCATCAGGGGTTACAAGCCCAAATAAGCCCGGCGCAGCTCGTCGCTCCCGAGCAAATCCGCCGGCAGCCCCGAGAAGCGGATGCTGCCGTTTTCCATCACATAGGCCCGGTCTGCAATTTCAAGCGACTGACCCACGTTTTGCTCCACCAGCAGCACCGCCAGGCCGCCTTCTCGCAACTGGCGGATCAAGGCGAACATCTCATCCACCAGCAAGGGAGACAGCCCCAGCGAGGGCTCGTCAAGAATCAGGAGCCGGGGTTCAGCCATCAGGCCGCGGCCAATGGCCAGCATTTGCTGTTCGCCACCGCTCATGGTGCCGGCAAGTTGGGTCAGGCGCTCCTTGAGGCGCGGAAAGATCCCGAACACCTTGTCCAGGTTGGCGGCCCGGCGCTCCCGCGCCCGGGTGAACGAGCCGAGCTCCAGGTTCTCCAGCACAGTGAGGTTGGGGAACACCTTGCGCCCTTCGGGCACCTGGATCAGACCGGCCTTCACCACGTCGCGGTAATGGGCGCGGCTCAGGTCCTTGCCGTCGAAATGCACCGCGCCAGCCCATGCGGAATAAATGCCGCAGATCACGTTGTTCAAGGTCGACTTGCCGGCCCCATTGCTGCCCAGCAGCGCCACGGTTTCACCGTCGTGCACCGTCAGGTCCACGCCGCGCAGCACTTCAACCTGGCCGTAGCCACCGCGCAAGCCCCGTATTTCCAATAACGCACTCATGCTGCCGCTCCTGCCTGTGCGGCGGCGCGCAAGCGCGCTGCCGTGCCATGCCCGAGATAGGCCTCAACCACTTTTTCATCGGCGGTGACCACACCGGGCGTGCCCTGCGCAATCAATTGCCCTTGCGCCAACACCCAGACGTGTTCCGCCAAATTCATCACCGCCTGCATCACATGCTCAATCATTAAGACTGTCACGCCACCTTGGGCGATGCCGCGCACCACCGGAATCATCTCGGCAATTTCCTGCGGGTTCAGGCCCGCCAGCACTTCGTCGAGCAGCAGCAGGCGGGGCCGCGTAGCCAGGGCACGCGCCAACTCCAGCCGCTTGCGCCCTGCCACAGTCAGGTCAGACGCTGGTTTGTCGAGTTGGGCTGACAATCCCACACGGGCCGCTACTTCTTCGGCTTGGGCCAGGGCACTGCGGCGGTCCTTGAGATGAAGATGCGCGCCCACCGCGATGTTTTCGCGCACGGTTTGCGTGGCAAAAGGCTGGACGATCTGGAAGGTGCGCGTCATGCCTTGGCGCGCATTGAGATGCGGCGCACGCCCGGTGATGTCTTGGCCATCAAATCGCACCGCACCGCTGTCAGGTTTCAAAAAGCCTGACATCAGCGCAAACAGGGTCGTTTTACCCGCGCCGTTGGGCCCGATCAGGGCGGTCAGGCTGCCTTGGGGGACATCCAGGCTCACGTTTTGTACCGCCCGCAGACCGCCAAAAGATTTGGACAAGCCCTGAATGGAGAGAAGGGAATCAACCACGCCGACCTCCACTTTTTTGCCCACGGCCCCGCCATACCGCTTGCACGGTGGCCCGCAGTCCACCGATGCCGCGCGGCATGAACATCACAATGGCGACCAGCACCACACCATAAATCACCATGTTGATTCCCGGCAGCTCTCCAAACAAATTGCGGGTAATGTCGGCCAGCACATGCAACACCACCGCGCCCAACACCGGACCCCACAGCGTGCCCAGTCCGCCCACAATGGCGGCCACCAACGCCTCTACCGAGGTATGGGCACCAAAAGCAATGGCAGGGTCGATGTACTGAAACACCTGCACATAAAAGGCACCGCCGGCGCCCATGAAGCCACCCGAGAGCGCAATGGCACCCAGCTTCACGCCAAAGGGGCTGACCCCAATGGCGCGCGCCGCGTCTTCGTTGTCGCGCACCGCCTGCAGGTAGGCCCCAAAGCGTGAGTTTTTAAGCCACCAGGTCACCACGAGGGCCGCCGCCACAAAACCCAGCACCACGTAGATGTAACCCTTGCGTGAGCCAAACTGCATGTTGGCAAACGACTCCTGGAGTGGCAACATGAGCCCCACCCCCGCACCGGTAAACGGCACCGACAGCGCGAGGATGCGAAACACCTCGGCAAAGGCCAGTGTGACCAGCGCGAAATAGGAGCCCTTCAAGCCGTAGCGAAACGACAGTGCGCCAACAAAAATACCCACACCAGCGCTCCCCGCCACCGCCAGGCCCAGGGCCGTCCAGGCATTGAGTCCGCCCTGCAGCTGCCCGATGGCCTGGATGTACGCGCCCGTGCCAAAAAACAGCGCGTGGCCAAACGAAAACTGCCCGCCATAGCCACCCAGAATATTCCAGGCCTGGGCCAACAGCGTGGCATACAGCGCCATCATCACAAAGTTCAGGATGACGCCAGACTCTGTCACCAGCGGGATGGCCGCCACCAGCGCCACAAACAGAAAAATACCCGCCAACTCTTTCATACCGCTTTTCATGCCTTGGCCCCAAACAAGCCCTGCGGGCGAAACAGCAGCACAGCAATAAAGATCACAAAGATGCCGATCTGCCCCAGCGACTCACCCAGGTAAAGGCCCCCCAGCGACTCCACCACACCAATCAGCAAGCCACCCAACAAGGCGCCACCAAAGCTGCCCATGCCCCCCAGCACCACCACGGTAAAGGCCACCAGCACAAAGCCGTTGCCCACTTGCGGGTTCACGTAATAGGCCGGTAGCAGGAAACAAGCCGCCGCACCCAGACATGCCAAGCCAATGCCAAAACTCATGGCATACACATGGTCCACGTCAATGCCCATGAGCTTGGCACCGTGCTTTTCTTTGGCCACCGCACGAATCGCTCGACCCAGATCGGTTTTGCCCACTATCCAGAGCAGCAACCCGGACACTGCCAGCGCCCCGCCAAAGGCCACCAGCTTGGGCAGCGCGATCATGGCCGGGCCAATGGCGACGGTGGTGAGTGTGTACGCCGTATCGATGGTGCGTGTGTCTGACTTGAAGAACAGCAGCGCCGCATTCTCCAGAATGATGGACAGCCCCAAGGTCACCAGCAGGATGTTCTCGTCTTTGCCGTGGCTGGCGCGGTTGATGATGACGCGCTGCAAGGCATAACCCAGCACGAACATGCCGGGCACCACCAGGGGGAGGGCCATGTAGGGGTCAATCCCCCAATGCTGCTTCAGCATGTAAACGGCATACAAGGCAATCATCAGCGCGGCCCCATGGGCAAAGTTGATGATGTGCAGCACGCCATAAATCAGTGTGAGCCCCAGCGCGATGAGGGCATACACCGCGCCGGTCGTCAGCCCATTGAGCAGGGATGGGAAAAGGATGCTGAAGTCAAACATGAAATGACACGGCTACATCAGGCCCGCAGCGGGAACAGTGGATCGGCCTCGCGGTACTCGCGCGGGACGATCACTTTGATGTCATTCTTGAGCACCTGCGTCATCAACGGCTGGGCGCCGGTGTTCTGGCCGTTGACAAACTTCGTGGGACCGTACGGCATGATGTGGTCGGCAAAGGTGCTCTTCTCCAGCGCATCGATGATGGCCGCACGGTCGGCAGATTTGGCTTTGTCGATGGCATCGGCCAACAGGCGCATCGAGGTGTAAGTCATGAAGACTTCGTAGCTGAAGAACAAACCCTTGGCTTCCACGCGCTTCTTGAGGTCGGCCGAGCGCTTGTCCTTCGGGTTGAACCAATGGTTGCAATCGATGATGCCGTTGGCGGCATCCGGAAACTCCTTGACGAATTTGTAGCTCGAGGCTGCCCCGCCCAACACCGAGTAAATCGCCTTGGGATTGACCTTTTGTTGCTGCATGGTGCGCACCAGCAAGGCGTATTCGTTGTAGTAGTTGGCCGGAATCACGATGTCCGGGTTGACGGCCTTCATGCGCAGCACGATGTTGTTGAAATCGCGTGTGGGGTTCGCGTGCTTGATCACTTCCTTCACGTCATAGCCATAGCCAGGCAACTCGCGCGCCAGTAGGTTGGCGGTACCAGACCCGAACAAAGACTCCTCATGAACAATCATCACGCTGCGTGCCGGCTTGCCTGCGGCAGTGTTGAGCACATGCAGATTGGCCACGGCAGACTCGGCGCATTTGCGGTATCCCGGACCAAAGCGGAAGGTATTCTTCAAACCACGCTCCACGATCTGGTCCGCCACGCCCACGTCAACCACATGCGGCAGGTTGTACTTGGCCGCAGCCTGCGTGGTGGCTAGGCAAATGGCAGAAGCGAACGCACCCACCACAGCGGACACACCCGCTTCATTCATCTTTTCGATCTCGGCCACACCGGCTTGCGGCTGAGACTGCGCGTCACCCAGCAAGGCCTCCAGCTTGGCACCACCCATCGACTTGATGCCCCCCGAATTATTGATGTCTTCAATGGCCAACAGCGCGCCCACACGGCACTGTTGGCCCGAATAAGCCAGCGCACCCGTGACGGGGTGCAAAACTCCCACCTTGATGGTCTTGGGCTGAGCGCCCCCGACCAGGGGAAATGCCAGCGCCGAAGCGGCAACAGCGGACTGGGACATAAAGTGGCGACGGGTACTCATGGCGTTTTCCTTGATTTGATTAGTGAAACTGAGCAGACAACTCTTTGCTGACCCACACCTTGGCATCAATGCTGCCAACGCGCGACAACTCCATTTGGTATTCGTACCGGTCAGGACGGTACAAACCATGCAGCCACTGGATGGGCCGATCCTGGTCGTCATAAATCAGACGGTGCACCGCCAGCAGGGCGCTGCCCACCGACACATCGAGGTGCTTGGCAACCTGGGCATCGGCCAGCCGGGCCGAGATGGTCTGGTGAGCCCTGCCCACCTTGACGCCGGACTCCTCCAGCAGAACCAGAATCGGTTTGAGGGCCAGCTCGTTGCGCCCAAAGGTGCTCGCAATAGCGGCAGGTACATAGGTGGTGATGTGCGACAGGGGCCCATCGGTGGTGCTGCGCACCCGGATTGCCTTTTGCACGGAGTCGCCCACGTTCAACTGCAGGGCGTTGGCCACACTCGATGAAGCCATCACAAGCTCAACATCGAGCACCTTGACGGAGGTTTTCAAACCCATGCTCACCAGGTTTTCAAGCAGGCCGGTGAGCTTGGCGGATTGCCCGCCCTCAGTCAGATTTCCTGTGCCGGACACAGCAGGCGCCAAGGCGCGCGTGCCACGACCGGGCTCCCTGGAGATCAAGCCTTCTGAGGCCAACTGTTCCAGAGCGCGGCGCACCGTCACCCGGGCCACCCCGAACTGCTGCATCAAGGCCACCTCACCGGGCAGCCCCTGGGAAAACTTGCCTTCGTGCAATTGCTCCCGCAGCACCAGATAAACCTGGTGGTACTTGGGCATGGGCATGGCAATCAACATGAGCGAATAATAAGAACAGTCCTATTGTTCTGTCAATAGGACATTAGTGCCTTAATTGCAGAACTCAGGGTTTATCCCATTGTCGATGCCGCATGGCGTGAGAGCGCTGCTCAGCAACTTTTTAATCTGCCGCAACCAGGCCAACACACGAAGGCAAGCGGCCCTTGGCTTTATGGGAAGTCCTTGTAGCCGGCTAGAGCACTAGAACACCTATAAATTGGCCCTGCCTTGCACCGCATCAGCAGACAGGGGCGCCAGGTCAGCCCCCCACAGACGCGCCCACAGCCACTGCAGGCTCTGGCGCACATCGGGGCGTTCGCGGCGCTGCTCTGCCACGGGGGCGGCCTGACCGGGCGCCAGCGGTGGGCCCAGGTCAAAGTCAAACACATACGCACCCTCCTGGCCCATGCGCAAATCGGTCAACCACAGGCGGCCGTTTTCCATGCGCAGACGCATCAGGCCATCGGTAAATCGCAGCATGCGTTGCACATGCGGGTGATGGGCCTGCGATTGCAGCAAGTCCGCCCCACGGGGGTGGACCGTCCAGCGCACCGGGCGGTCACCGTCAAAGAGGGAGTAGTAACCCTCCAGGTACTGGTCGCCCTGTATCGCCACGGCGCGCCACAGCAGCGTGTTGAGCGGAGCAGGCGTGACCAGCAGCACCCGGGTAGCAGGCCCTTGCGCCGGCAGTGAGCGCTGCACATGGGCCGTGGCCCAGGCCTGCGCCACTACGCTCCAGGCCAGGTAGGCCGTACTGAACCACAGCAGCCGCGTGTTCCACAGCCGGCCCGTAGTGTCAGCGCGGCTCAGCGCCAGCACCACGCCAGCCAGCAGGGGCAGCGTGTAAAGCGGGTCGATGATGAACATGCTGCCCACCCCATAGGCCGTATCGGTGAAGGGTTGCAGCAGTTGCGTGCCGTAGATCGTCATACCGTCAAGCAAGGGGTGCGTCGCCATGGCCAGCAGCATGGCCAGGCTCCAGCGCTGCCAGATCGCCCACTGCCCGTGCACGCGCGCCACCAGGGCGCCAAGCAAGGCACCGGCCAGCGCAGTCCACAGCAGTGCGTGCGAATGACCTCGATGCAGCACCATGTTGAGCACAGCGTCGCCGTGGTCCAGCAGAACGTCCAGGTCGGGCAAGGTACCGGCCACACCACCCCATAGCGCGGCTTTCCAGACTGCTGTGCGCCGCCCCATGACGGCCACGCTGAGGCTGGCCCCCAGGACCAGTTGTGAAAGTGAGTCCATGGCGCGCCCCCTTCAGCAGGGAACGATGGTGGCGGGGTAGCCGGCTTCTTCAAGTGCCGCCGCGATTTCCTCGGGGCTGATGAAGTTGGTGTGTTCGGCCCAGGCCGTGCGCTCGGGCAGGTTGACATCGGCAACATGGATGCAGGGCAGGTCTTGCAGCTCAAACATCACAGCGTCGGCATCGTTTTGGGACACCATGGCCGGCAGGGCGAAGTGGGTGGTTGGCATGGACGTGTGTCGGTGTAAGGGAACAGTCACTGTAGCGCGGCAGTCATGTCCGCGCCCGAGCGGGGGCACTCGGATGGAGCGTTTGCCACATAACGCGGGCTATCGCACCACCTCAATCAGCGTCAGCGCCGGGTGGTGCCGAACGGTGCGCCCTTGAGGCATGAGGACTGGGGTTATTGATGAGTGCTTAAAAAACTTCAAATCAATAGCGCTTGACGCAATGGATACGCCGGCTAGAGCCAAAAAACACCAACAAAAAGGTGCACAGGCATCAACTGAGCCACTTTTCAGCCGGACAGGACACCGGGGCACGCCGTTGCACCCGAAAAACCCGACTTACTTCCAGCGCACCGGCTCAATATCGACGTTGTGCGTGCCGTCGCCCAGCATCAGCACGCCTTCCTGGATCGTGGCCTGCAATTGCATGCTGCGCTGGGCCATGGGGATGAGTGCCTGCGCCGCGACGGTGGGCACCCGAAACACATGGAGGTTTTTGGGCCGGGCCAGCTTGGCTTCCATGGTGCGCCACCACACCTCGGCGGCGTGGTTGAAGCAATACAGCACCACCTCGTCGGCCTTGCCACAGGCTTTGAGCAAAGGCTTGTCTTCGGGTTGGCCCACCTCCATCCACAGGCGAGTCAAACCGGTGTAGTCGCGCAGCCAGACATCGGGCTCGTCGGGGTCACTCAACCCTGCGCCAAAGGCCAGCGTGCCGTCGCCATTGCACACGGTTTGCAGCTTGTGGGCCTGCAAGGCCAGCGCGCACAGGCGCACCATCATGCGTTCGTCGGTCTCGCTGGGGTGGCGCGCCAGGGTCAGCGCGTGGTCGGCGTAATAGGCGTGGTCAATGTCGGCAATTTGCAGACTGGCTTTGAAGATGGTGGATTTGATGGCCATCAGACGCGGCGGGCGAGTTCTGCGGCCAGTCCGGTGTAGCTGCCCGGCGTCATGGCCAGCAGGCGGGCTTTCTCGGCCTCAGGGATGTCCAGGTGCGCAATGAAGCCCTGCATTAGTTCGCGCGTCATGGGCTCACCCCGGGTGAACTTCTTGAGCTGCTCGTAGGGCTGGGGAAGGCCAAAGCGGCGCATCACGGTCTGGATCGGCTCGGCCAGCACTTCCCACGACGCATCCAGATCAGCAGCAATCGCGGCCTCGTTGATTTCCAGCTTGCCCAGGCCGGTGCCCAGCGACTGGTAGGCCAGTACGGCGTAGCCCAGGGCCACGCCCATGTTGCGCAGCACGGTGCTGTCGGTCAGGTCACGCTGCCAGCGGGAAATCGGCAGCTTTTCGCTCATGTGGCGCAGCACCGCGTTGGCCAGACCCAGGTTGCCTTCGGCGTTCTCAAAGTCAATCGGGTTGACCTTGTGCGGCATGGTGCTGCTACCCACTTCACCGTCCTTGAGCTTTTGCTTAAAGTAACCCAGGCTCACATAACCCCAGACATCACGCGACCAGTCAATCAGGATGGTGTTGGTGCGTGCCACGGCGTCAAACAGCTCTGCCATGTAGTCGTGCGGCTCGATCTGGATGCTGTAAGGCTGAAAGGTCAAGCCCAGGCCCAATGGCTCGGGGGTCTCGATGACTTTTTTGCTGAAGGCCTCCCAGTCAAACTCGGGCCAAGCGGACAGGTGGGCATTGAAGTTACCCACGGCGCCGTTCATTTTGGCCATGAGCTTCACGTTGGCAATGCGTTCGCGGGCGGCCACCAGGCGCACCACCACATTGGCGACTTCCTTGCCCACGGTAGTGGGGCTGGCGGTCTGGCCGTGGGTGCGACTGAGCATGGGCACCTCGGCAAAGGCGTGGGCCATGTCGCGCAGCTTGGTGATGATGGCATCCAGGGCGGGCAACAGCACCAGGTCGCGGCCGCTCTTGAGCTGAAGCGCGTGGCTGGTGTTGTTGATGTCCTCGCTGGTGCAGGCAAAGTGCACAAATTCACCGGCCGCCAGCAGCTCGGGGCGGGCCTCAAACTTGGACTTGATCCAGTACTCCACCGCCTTCACGTCGTGGTTGGTCACTTTTTCAATCGCCTTGATGGCCTCGCCATCGGCTTCCGAGAAGTGCTTGACCAAGCCCAGCAGGTAGGTGCGCGCACCGGGGGACAAGGGCTTGAATTCAACAAAACCGGCATCGCTCAGGGCGATGAACCAGGCCACCTCCACCTGAACGCGGCGTTGCATGTAACCCTGTTCGCTCATGGCGGGGCGGAGTTTGGCGAGCTTGGCGGCGTAGCGGCCGTCCAGGGGGGAAAGGGCAGATATAGCAGAAAAAGTCATGCGATATTGTAGTTTGGGCGCCACTGGGCCCCGGCAGTTGCCCCCCGTAAGCTGGGGTTGGTTCGGTTGGATAGAATGATTTCTCTCTAACAGCTACTGAATTATGAAATTACTCGGATCCATCACCAGCCCGTATGTTCGCAAAGTGCGTGTCGTCATGGCAGAGAAGAAACTCGACTTCGAACTGGTAACCGAGGATGTGTGGGGCAAGTCCGCCATCTCCGAGGTCAACCCCCTCGGCAAAGTGCCTTGTCTGCTGATGGAGGCAGGAGAATCACTGTATGACTCCCGGGTGATTGTGGAATACCTCGACACCTTGTCGCCTGTGGGCAAGCTGATTCCGCCTGTGGGCCGTGAACGGGCAGAAGTCAAGACCTGGGAAGCGCTGGCCGATGGCCTGCTTGACTCAGCCTTGGCGGCGCGCATGGAAGCCACCTGGACCGAACGCAAGCCAGAACAACGCAGCCAGGCCTGGATTGACCGCCACCTGGGAAAGATCAACTCCGCACTGAAAGCCATGAGCAAGGGCCTGGGCGACAAGCCCTTTTGTGCAGGCATTTACCTGAGCCTGGCCGACATTTGCGTGGGCTGTGCGCTGGGTTATCTGGATTTCCGTTTTCCCCAGATCAACTGGCGCGCCGAGCACCCCAACCTGCACAAGCTGCATGACAAACTGGTGCTGCGCACCAGCTTTATTGACACCCAGCCCGCCTGAATGGCCAACGGGTGGCCTGCGGCTGCCAGCGTTTAGCTGTTGGCGCGCTTTTTAAGCCAGCGCATCAGTGCACCCACCAAAGGCAGCTTCTCGTACAGCTCTTCAGCGGCGTCCCAGTAGTCACGGTGCACGGTCACCAGGCCTTGCTCAGAAAACACCAGGTGGGAAGCCCCCAGAATCACCTGCTCGGTGCCCTGCTTGAAGTTGCGAAAGCAAAACCTGAATTCCCAGGTCAAAAAACATTGCTGTCCCTGGACAACGCGCCCGGTCACCACAAAGCGCGGTGAGATCAGGGCGACAAACATGTGCTCAAAAATCTTCTTCACAGCGCCCAGTCCCTGCACGTCATTGAACGGGTCCTTGAACCGCGCTTGTGCGTCGTAAAGATGATCCAGTGCGGGGACGCTTTGGGGTGTCAGGGTCTCGAAAAAATCGACAACCCGGGTCACCTGGGCTTCCCTATCTGAAGACGGGTTGGTCTCCAGAGCAGGCGAGTTGAGTGCTGTCATTGGGTAGCCCGCGCAACCAGGTTGAAATAAGCCCGGTAGGGCAGTAGGCGCAAAGCCTGCATCCACAGCGTGAAGCGCTTGGGAAAATGAATCTCGAAGGCCCCGCGCGACCAGCCCTGGACAATGGCAGTAGCCGCCTGGGCGGGGGTCAGCAAGGCGGGCATGGTGAACGCATTGCCGGCGGTCAGCGTTGTTTGCACAAAGCCGGGGTTGACGATGGACACACCAATGCCCTTGCCCCGCAAATCCAGATACAGAGTCTCGGCCAGGTTGATCAGGGCTGCCTTGGTCGGGCCGTAGGCCAGGCTATTGGGCAGGCCCTGGTAGCCCGCCACGCTGCCGACAAGGCTGAGGTGACCGATCCCGCGCGCGATGAACGCGGGCAACACGGCATCCATCACATACAGAGCGCCAAAATAATTGACATTGACGTGGCGCAGCATGTCGGGCACGTCCAGCGCATCAGCGCGCATGGCCTGGTAGTGGCCGGCGCAGTACATCACACAGTCCAGCGGCCCCTGCAACAGCAGCTGCGCGGCCGTAGCCGCCACCGCCAGGGCGTCGGTGGCATCCAGCGGCAAGGCCAGGCTGCCGGGGTAGGCCAGCACGAAGTCATCCAGGTCCTGCACCTTGCGCGCCGACACCACCACGTGGGCGCCCAGGCCATGCAGCTCGGCGGCCGTAGCCCGGCCAATGCCAGAGGACGCGCCCACAATCCAGACGGTCTTGCCGTGCCAGTCTTTGAGCGGAGGATTAAAGGGAGGAAACAGGGCCATGGGGTGTCTTTCGATCTTATTTTTAATATGTAAATGCAATCAACACGCCGGCCAGAGGCTGATATGTCATCAATTGGTATTCAGAGGGCAATGAAGCGGCCTGCAGCGCGCTCAACGCTTGGTAAACGACAGGGTGACCTCGCCCAGGCGCACACCAAACTTGCTCATGGTGGCTTTGTTCAGCATGACCTTGTCGGTCATCAGGTACATCCAGTCGTCAAAATTCACCTCGTAGACCTTGCCGTCCACCGGCAGGCTCAGGGTATAGGTCCAGTAGAAGGCATTGCCTCGGGTCTGACCCTGGGCCTCGCCCACCACGTCGTCCGCGCGGCCGGTGTAGCGGCCATCCGCCAGCTTGGTCAGGCGCCAGATGCGGCGCTGGGTGGTGCCGTCGGAGTAGGTAAAGGCTTCGTCCAGCACGCCCTGGTCACCGGTCCAGGTACAGACCATCACCACGGTGAAGCGCTTGACCACGCTGCCGCCCCGGTCAGTGAACACACCATAGGCATCCAGCGTGCCGTTGAAGTACTGCTGCAGGTCCAGCACCGGTTTCTCAAGTGCATACGACTGGATGTTTTGTGAGGCGCAGCCCGCCAGGCCCAAGGCAGCAGTGGCGGTGGCAGCGGTCAGGAGCAGGCGTCTTTTCATGGGGACTTTCGGATGATGAGGGTGTAGAGCAGCGTGCCGGCCAAGGCTTTCAGGGCGCAGGGTAGCAGGCAATAGGCGAACGTAAGAGTTTGTAGCGCAGCGTCATCCCGGGCACCGGGGGCATAGCCCAGCGCTGCCAGCGCAGGCAAGGCCACGCCGGCCGCCAGGGCCAGGTTCAGTTTGGTGGCAAAGTTCCACCAGCCAAAATAGGCACCTTCGGCATGGCCCTGGTCACCCTCGGCTGCAATGGTGCCGGCCAGCAGGGCACCGGGCAGCGCCAAGTCGGTCCCCAGCGCCATGCCCGACAGCGCGCACACCAGCACAAACGCAGTGACATCCC
>JBIIVW010000068.1:0-16140 GCA_044339205.1 Rhodoferax sp.
TGGCCCAGCGTCACCCCGGCCATCGTCAACTCGAGCGGTTTGGCAGTCCACGGCGCATGCAAGACCTTATTGGGCAATTCTGCCAGTTGCGGCAGGTAGCGGCGGATGAACTTGCCTTGCGCGTCGAATTTTTCGCTTTGGCTGACCGGGTTGAAGATCCGGAAATACGGCTGCGCGTCGCAGCCGCTGGAACTTACCCATTGCCAGCCCCCGTTGTTGGCGGAGAGGTCAAAGTCATTGAGGTGCTGGGCAAAGTAACGCTCGCCCCAGCGCCAATCAATGCCTAAGTCTTTCACCAGAAAGCTGCCCACCACCATGCGAAGGCGGTTGTGCATGTAGCCCGTCTGGTTGATCTGGGCCATGGCGGCGTCCACCAGTGGGTAGCCAGTACGGCCCTCGCACCAGGCACTGAACAAGGCCTCAGCGCGGGGACCACTCTCCCAGGCGATGGCGTTGTACTCGGCTTTAAAAGCGCCTTGGGCTACACGTGGAAAATTGGCCAGAATCTGAAAATAGAAGTCGCGCCAGATCAGTTCTCCCAGCCAGACCGCTGCGCCCCGGCTGCCCTGAATCTGGCGCTGCAACGCGGTGGCCGCAAGCTGCCGGATGGACACCGTGCCAAAGCGCAGGTGCACGCTCAAATAACTTGGGCCCTTGACGGCCGGGAAATCCCGGGTTTCGCCGTATTGGTCCATGCGCTCAAAGAAGTCTTCAAAGAGCGCAAGCCCCCCGGATTCCCCGGTGGGAATCTTCAGTTCGCTCAGATTGGTCTTCTCGAATCCCAGGAAGGCCAATGACGGCACGGTGTGTTGCTGGTCAGCAGGGCGGGGTGCGAGGAAGGAGGCCAGGGCGCTTGCATCATGGGTGCACAGATGCTGAGGCGTGACGCTGGCGAGCCAGTTGTTCTTGTAAGGGGTGAACACGCCGTAGGGCGTGCCGGTCTTGGTCAAAATCTCCCGGCCCTCAAACACCACATGGTCCTTGCAGGTATGCAACGCCGTGCCCTGGCTTGCCAATGCCTCGCGCACGCGGGCGTCGCGCTCGATGGCCTGGGGCTCATAGTCGTGCGCGGCAAACACCGCCTGGGCTTTCAGTGCCTTGGCCAGCGCCAGGATCTCATCACTGGCAATACCAAAACGCACGATGAGGCCCGAGTTCGGCGTTCCAGCGAGTTCGCGCAGGCGCACATCCAGCTCCATCAGCGACTCCCGGATGAACTCCACCCGCCGGTCTGCACGGGGCAGGGCGTCCAGAATGTCCCGGTCAAACACAAAAACGCAATGCACCTGACGGCAGGCTTGCAGGGCCATGCACAGCGCGGCGTTGTCCGTGACCCGCAGATCGCGCCGAAACCACATCAAACCTGTCTCAAATTGCTTGTCCATGATCACCGTTAAAATTCGTTTATGCCAGCCGATTTTGCACCCACCAATCTGACGAATCATTTCCTGATCGCCATGCCCGGGCTGCAGGATGCCATGTTCGCGCGAAGCGTGGTCTATGTGTGTGAACACAGTGAGCGCGGCGCACTGGGTTTGGTGATCAACAAGCCGTGCGACATCGACATGAAGCGGCTGTTTGAAAAAGTCGAACTGCCCCTGCTGCGCAGCGATCTCATGGGCGACCCGGTGTTTTTGGGCGGCCCTGTGCAGACCGAGCGCGGTTTTGTGCTGCACGAAGCAACCTTCGCGGACAAGGATAAGCCCTCCGACCCGGTTTACGCCTCCACCATGGTGATTCCTGGTGGGCTGGAAATGACCACCTCGCGCGACGTGCTGGAGGCGCTGTCCACAGGCGCCGGACCTCGCAAAGTGCTGGTGTCCCTGGGCTATGCAGCTTGGGGCGAGGGTCAGCTGGAGTCCGAGCTGGGCGAAAACAGCTGGCTGACAGTCGCGGCCAGCAGCAGCGTTATTTTTGATACCCCGGTGTCGCAGCGCTACGACAAGGCCCTCAAGCTGCTGGGTCTGGAGTTGTGGATGCTCTCGCCCGATGCAGGCCACGCATGACTGAACTTATTGACTCGGCGCCACCCGCCGACCGCAGCGCACCCGTGGTGCCGCCCCACCTTCAAACCTTTCTGGCCCTGGATTTCGGCGTCAAGCGCACTGGCTTTGCCGTAGGCAACCGCCTGATGCGCACCGCTCAGCCCCAAGGCACGATTGCCGCCGAGGGCGACGCCCGTTTCGTCAAGATAGCCAAGCACTTGAGCGACTGGCAGCCCGATGCGCTGGTGGTCGGCGTGCCCTACCACCCGGACGGGGCTGCCCATGAGAACACCGTGCGTGCCAAGAAATTTGCGCGCCAGTTGCACGGCCGCTTCAAGCTGCCGGTGTTTGAGGTGGATGAGCGCTACACCACCACCGAGGCGCTGGCCAGCGGAGCCAAAGACGCTGACGCGGCCGCAGCCTGCATCATTCTGGAACAATTTTTTAGGAGTCTTCCATGAGCATACTCACGCTCGATGCCGAAGCGCTCTACCTTGAGCTGCTCGCCGGCCTGCGCGCCTTGTTTCGCCCCGGCATGCATTTGATTGGCGTGACCTCGGGTGGCGCCTGGCTGGCTGAGCGCCTGCAACGCGACCTGGGTCTGGCCGAGCCCTATGGCGTGATCTCGTCTGCGCTGCACCGGGACGACTACGCCCGTCGGGGCATGACCTCCGGCGCGCAAACCCAGATTGCCTTTGACGTCAATGACGCGCACATCATCCTGCTGGACGATGTGCTCTACACCGGGCGCACCATTCGCGCGGTCATCAACGAGTTGTTTGACTTTGGCCGCCCCGCCAGCGTCAAGTTGGCGGTGTTGGTGGACCGGGGCGGGCGCGAGCTACCCGTTCAGGCCGATGTGTGCGCGGCTCGTGTCGCGTTGCCGGCACAGCAGTCCCTGGCCTTGGCGCGCAGCGAGTCCGGGGCGTTCAGTTTCAATGTCGAGGACCGTTAAGCCATGCTGTACCGTCGCAACCCCCAGCTCAACAAACACGGTGAGCTGGTTCATTTGCTCTCGATTGAGGGCCTGCCCAAAAGTATCCTCACGCAAGTGCTGGACACCGCAGCAAATTTTGTGAGTGTGAGTGACCGCGAGGTCAAGAAGGTGCCGCTTCTGCGTGGCAAGAGCGTGTTCAACCTGTTCTTTGAGAACTCCACCCGCACCCGCACCACCTTCGAGATTGCGGCCAAGCGCCTGAGTGCCGACGTGATCAACCTCGATATTGCCAAGTCGTCGGCCTCCAAGGGCGAATCTCTGCTCGACACCATTGCCAACCTGAGCGCCATGGCAGCGGACTTGTTTGTGGTGCGCCATGGCGAGTCGGGCGCCCCGTACCTGATCGCCCAGCACGTCGCGCCTCATGTGCACGTCATCAACGCCGGTGACGGCCGCCACGCCCACCCGACCCAGGGTTTGCTGGACATGTACACCATCCGGCACTTCAAGAAAGACTTCACCAACCTCACGGTGGCCATCGTGGGCGACGTGCTGCACTCCCGGGTGGCCCGCTCCGACATCCACGCGCTCACCACGCTGGGCTGTGCCGAGGTGCGCGTGGTCGGGCCCAAGACACTGGTGCCCTCCGACATGGCCCAAATGGGCGTGCGCGTGTGCCACACCCTGGAGGAAGGCATCAAGGGCTGCGACGTGATCATCATGTTGCGCCTGCAAAACGAACGCATGAACGGCGCGCTGCTGCCGTCCAGCCACGAATTTTTCAAGAGCTACGGCTTGACGCCCGAAAAATTGCTGTTGGCCAAGCCGGACTGCATCGTGATGCACCCCGGCCCGATCAACCGGGGCGTGGAGATCGACTCCGCCGTGGTGGACGGCAAGCAAAGCGTGATCTTGCCGCAGGTGACTTTTGGTATTGCGGTGCGCATGGCGGTGATGAGCATCGTGGCGGGGAATGAGGCCTGATATGACAACGCAAACAAAGCTTTTGATCAAAGGTGGCCGGGTCATCGACCCCGCCAGCGGGATGGATGCTGTGGCCGATGTGGCCCTGGCTGACGGCACGGTGCTGGCCATCGGCAGCATTCCATCCGATTTTCAGCCGTCCCAGACCATTGACGCCACCGGTTGCCTGGTCATTCCGGGACTGCTGGATTTGGCTGTGCGCCTGCGCGAGCCGGGCCTGGAACACGCCAGCATGCTGGAGTCGGAGATGGCCGCGGCCATGGCCGGGGGAGTGACCAGCTTGGTCTGCCCGCCTGACACCGACCCGGTGCTGGATGAGCCTGGTCTAGTTGAGATGTTGCGTTTTCGGGCCGAGAAGCTCAACCAGTGTCATGTCTACCCGCTTGGGGCTCTGACCCGCAAGTTGGAGGGTGAAGCGCTTACCGAGATGCTGGAATTGACCGAGGCCGGCTGTGTGGCCTTCAGTCAGGCCGAGGTGCCCTTGACCAACACCCAGGTGATGCAGCGCGCGTTTCAGTACGCTAGCACCTTTGGCTACGCTGTCTGGTTGCGCCCGCAGGAGTATTTTTTGGGCCGCGGTGTCGCCGCCAGTGGCGCCTTGGCTACGCGGCTGGGCTTGAGTGGCGTGCCGGTGGCCGCCGAGACCATCGCCTTGCACACCATTTTCGAGCTGATGCGCACTACTGGCGCCCGGGTGCACCTGTGCCGGCTCAGCAGTGCTGCGGGAGTGGCGCTTGTGCGCCAAGCCAAGCTGGATGGCTTGAATGTGACGTGCGACATCAGCATCAACTCGTTGCACCTGACCGATGCCGACATTGGCTACTTTGACAGCCGGGCCCGTTTGAACCCGCCTTTGCGCCAGCAGCGCGACCGCGATGCGCTGCGCGCCGGCCTGATGGACGGCACCATTGATGCGTTGGTGTCGGACCACACCCCGGTGGATGAAGATGCCAAGGCGCTGCCGTTTGCCGAAAGTGAAGCCGGTGCCACGGGCGTGGAGCTGCTCCTGAGTCTGGCCTTTAAGTGGAGCCAGGACAGTGGCGTGGACCTCAAGCGGGCGCTGGCCGTGGTCACCCACGGCCCGGCGGAGGTGCTGGGGGCCTCCTTGGGCAAGCGCCAGGGCCGCGTGGGTCGGCTGGCGGTGGGTGGCCTGGCTGACGTGTGTGTGTTTGACGCCAGTGCAGCCTGGACCGTGGCGCCTGAGGCCTTGCGCAGCCAGGGCAAACACACACCGTTCTCGGGCTACGAGTTGCCCGGACGGGTGCGCTGCACCATCGTGGGTGGACAGGTAGCGTTTCAAGCGGTATGAGGCGCATGCGCGTGCGCGCCATCGCATGCTGGCGGTTGATGCGCGTGCTAACCCATATTCTGGGCGGCATGTGGACCATTTTGACCTTGTTTCCAAGGCTCTCCAGCGAGCAGCAAGAAATGCGGGTCCAGGCCTGGGCTTCTGCCATGTTGGGCCGTTTTGGCATCCATCTGGTTGTGCAGGGGCAGGCCCCCGTGGGCGGGCCGGTGCTGCTGGCTGCCAACCATATTTCCTGGCTGGACATTGTGGTGATTCACGCGGCCAGGCATTGCCGCTTTATCTCCAAGGCCGAGTTACGCCGCTGGCCGCTGGTGGGCGTGTTGGCCAGGGGGGCGGGCACCTTGTTCATTGAGCGGGAATCCCGGCGGGACGCCATGCGGGTGGTGCACCACATGGCCGAGCGACTGCGGGCTGGCGATGTGTTGGCCATTTTTCCGGAGGGCACCACCAGTGATGGCGTGAGTCTGCTGCCTTTTCATGCCAATCTCTTTCAGGCGGCCATCTCGGCCGATGCGCCGGTGCTGCCGATCGCCTTGCGCTTTGTGGACGCTGCCACAGGCGAACTCAGCCTGGCGCCGTGTTACATCGGCGACGACACGCTGATCGGCTCCATGTGGCGCACACTATGTAGTCCCGGAATTTCAGCGGTGCTCACCTTTGGTGAGCCGCAGCGGGCGCAAGGCCGGGACCGGAGGGCCTGGGCGGCTGATTTGCAGTTGGCTGTTGAGGGCTTGAGGCTCAGGGAGCCTGATTAGCCCACTGGTTTTGCTATTTATTTTGACTATATTTAGCCAATAAAAACAGCGGCTACAAGTCATTTTTTTATATTAGGGCTGCTCAAGCGTATCTGTGGCACTTGCGCCCTGAAGAGGCTTCATTTTCAAGGGCCAGCTGACCGATTGGCGTGCCCGGATCGTTGGCTTCGCCTGTCTTGTGTTTCCTTTTTTGCCAAGACGCTGAAAAACTGCGTGGCATGGCGTATCAACACACCATAAAGAACCTATCTTGCGTGCCACTTGCCCGATGATGGCGCAGTAAACACAGACCACCACCACCCGAGGAAACACACCATGGCTGATTTATTTGACAACCCAATGGGCCTGATGGGCTTTGAATTCGTGGAGTTCTCATCCCCCACCCCTGGCCTGTTGGAGCCGATATTTGAGCGCATGGGCTTCACGCTGGTGGCCCGGCACCGCTCCAAGGACGTGGTGTTGTACCGCCAAGGCGAGATCAATTTCATCGTCAACCGGGAGCCTAAAAGCGTGGCGGGCTACTTTGCCGCCGAGCATGGGCCCAGCGCGTGTGGCATGGCGTTTCGGGTAAAGGACTCTCACCTGGCCTATCAGCGAGCGCTGGAATTGGGCGCGCAACCCATCGAGATCAAAACCGGGCCGATGGAGTTGAACCTGCCCGCTATCAAAGGCATTGGTGGTGCGCCGCTGTATTTGATTGACCGCTATGAAGACGGCAAGTCGATTTACGACATTGACTTTGTATTTATTGAGGGCGTGGACCGTCATCCGGTGGGCCACGGGCTCAAGCTCATCGACCACCTGACGCACAACGTGTACCGTGGGCGCATGGCGTTCTGGGGTGCGTTTTACGAGAAGTTGTTCAATTTCAGGGAGATTCGCTACTTTGACATTCAGGGCGAATACACCGGCCTGACCTCGCGCGCCATGACCGCACCCGACGGCAAGATCCGTATCCCGCTGAATGAAGAGTCCAAGCAGGGCGGTGGGCAGATTGAAGAATTTTTGATGCAGTTCAATGGCGAAGGCATCCAGCACATTGCCCTGATTTGTGATGACTTGATTGCCACTGTCGATCGCCTGCAACTCGCCGGCGTACCGCTGATGACGGCCCCCAACGAGGTGTATTACGAGATGCTGGACGGCCGCCTGCCTGGCCACGGCCAACCCGTGTCCGAGTTGCAGACCCGCGGCATTTTGCTGGATGGAAGCACCGAGGGCGGTACGCCGCGCCTGCTGCTGCAAATCTTCTCGCAAACCCAGTTGGGCCCGGTCTTCTTTGAGTTCATTCAGCGCAAAGGCGACGAGGGCTTTGGCGAGGGCAACTTCAAGGCTTTGTTTGAGTCGCTGGAGCGCGACCAGATTCGCCGTGGCGCCCTGGAAACCTCAGAGGCCTGAGAGGCCTGAAGGTGCACAAGCCATGAAAATCAATTGCACTCACCACGTGGCTTAGCGCTGCAAGGACGCCAAAGAGACCGTGCTCTGGTCAAGGCGCCTGATGCCGACAGTCCCGGGTTGGGTCCTTGCCGGCTGCTGTCAGCGCATCGCTTTGTGGTACCTGCGAAGAATCAGGGCAGACAGCCTGAGCGGCGCATTGCGCACTCCGGCAGGCAGCCATGGCGGCGAGTTCATGGCAAAACGCGTGGCCCAGCGGATGAACGGGCGCAGCCACATTGTGGCTTCAACAAAGCGTTTCTTGTCGAGCATATTCAGGCGACCTGCGCTGGTTTGGATTCGGTCATCGGGTGTTCTGACAAGTTCGTCATGGGGGGTGGCGCAGTGTACTGGCAAGGCATACGGCAAATCAGGTCGTTGCCGGCAGGGCACGCCCGGTTGAAGGTGACCACGTGGTCTACCTCGGCGCGTATGCCGATGCGCTCGCCAATTTTGTGGTTATGGTGACTGGGCACATGGGCCATCACGGTCTCGCCGCTGTCCAGGCGCAGGGTATACAAAAACTCGGAGCCTCGAAACGCCTTGCGGATGATCTCTGCCTTCACCTCGGCATGGTCATCGTGCACGATGTCGTCGGCGCGCAGCAGCACATCGCAAGCCCCGCCCGAGAACACGCAGGGCAGGGGGCATTCCGCCACATCGGTCAAATTTCCCAGGGGAGTTTGCACCACCACGTGCTGCCCCACTTGGCGAATGACCGCAGGAGTGAAGACACCGTGGCCAATGAATTCGGCCACAAAGCGGGTGGCAGGGCGGTGGTACAGCGTGTACGCATCGTCCCACTGGTGTAGCTGCCCTTGGTGCATCACACCGATCGTGTCGCCAATGGCAAAAGCCTCCAGCTGGTCATGGGTGACAAAAAGCGCGGTGGTTTTGGCCGCTTTCAAAATGGTGCGCACCTCGTGCGCCAAGCGCTCGCGCAGGTCAACGTCGAGGTTTGAGAACGGTTCATCCAGCAGCAGCAGGCGGGGCTTGGGGGCCAGGGCACGGGCCAGCGCCACGCGCTGTTGTTGTCCGCCTGAAAGTTCATGGGGAAACCGGGCCTCGTACCCGGCCAGACCAACCAGTTCCAGCACCTCGGCAACGCGGGCAGAGCGCTCAGCCCGGGGTAGCGCGTTAATGCCGAAGCCCACATTGCGTCCGACGTTCAGATGAGGGAACAGCGCGTAGTCCTGAAACACCATGCCGATTTGGCGAGACTCTGGTGCCAGGTTGACCTGCGCGCTGCTGACCAACTGGTCTGCCAGTTTGATCGTGCCCGCAGTGACTGTCTCCAGACCGGCCACCGCGCGCAGCAAGGTGGTTTTGCCGCAGCCCGAGGGGCCGATCAGTACGCCGATATCACCGGCTTGCAAACCGAACGACACGTCCCGCACAGCGGGCTGGGGCTGGCTAGCATACGCGACACGCAGTTGTGAGACTTCGAGAAACATAAAAATCATTGTAGATGCTTACAATTCTCATTTGCACAAGCCTGGGTAATCTCTTACATGCTGTCTTTGCGGCTTCGCCAATTTCTGTTTCTGACCCTGACCGTGGCTTTCATGTTGCCAGTGGTCGCCGTCTTTGCGTCCTGGCTGCCCTTTGGGGATTCGGGTGCCGCCGCGGCACAAATACTGGGTGAAATGAGTGGCACAGTCTTGCCTGATTACCTCTGGACCACGGTGCGATTGTGTGTGATGGTCGCGATCGGGGTCGTGCTGGTGGGTCTGTCCAGTGCGGCGGCGGTGACCATGTTCGAGTTTCCCGGACGACGGCTGTTCGAGTGGGCCTTGCTGCTCCCCCTGGCCATGCCCGCCTATGTGGTGGCCTACGCGTACACGGATTTTCTGCAGTTCAGCGGCCCGCTGCAAACGGCGGTGCGTTCGGTGTTGGGTGTGGAGGGTCGGGTTTTTCCTGAGATTCGCAGCCTGGGCGGCGCGGCCTGGGTGTTTGTCTTTTCCTTGTACCCCTATGTTTATCTGCTGGCCCGCACGGCGCTGGGTGAGCGCGCGGCCCATCTGATGGAGGCTGCCCGTCTGCTGGGTGCCCCCTTGGGTCGGCGCATCCGGGAGGTGGCCCTGCCGCTGGCTCGCCCGGCCGTGGCGGCAGGGGCTGCGCTGGCGTTGATGGAGACCCTGGCGGACTTTGGCGTGTCGAGCTACTTTGGCATTCAGACCTTCACCGCCGGTATTTACAAGGCTTGGCTGTCGATGGATAACCGCATTGCGGCAGCCCAGTTGGCCACCATGCTGCTGGCGCTGGTGGCCTTGTTGCTGTACCTGGAGCACCGGGCCCAGAAGCGCATGCGTTTCTCGGCGTCCCGTGGCGGGCGCGCCGGAGGCATGGATGCGCGGCCTGTCGTCCTGACGGGCCGTGCCCGATGGCTGGCCTGGCTGGTGTGTGGTGCTCCAGTATTGATTGGCTTTGTTTTGCCGGTGTTGTTCATGTTGCGTCCGATGGTGGCGGATTGGTCGGTGTTGTCCTGGGGGCAGTTCTTGGGCTGGGCACTGAACAGTTTGAGGCTGGGCTTGATCAGCGCCGGGCTTGCGGTGGCCATGGCCATGCTGCTGGCCTTCAGCATGCGCCGCGGGGCCGACCTGCCCACGCGCCTTGCGGTACAACTGGTCAGTCTGGGTTATGCCGTACCCGGCGCGGTGATCGTGGTGGGCCTGTTGCTGCCCGTGGGCTGGTTGCAGAGCGTGGCGCCACAAAGTGGTGTGGGCTATTTTGTGATGGCTACCTCGGTGGGCTTGGTGTGGGCCTACTTGGTGCGGTTTTGTGCCGTGGCCTTGCAGTCGGTGCAAAGCGGTTATGCGCGCATTCCGGCGAGCTTTGACGACACGGCCCGCATGCTGGGCACCTCCAACCTGGATCTGTGGCTGCGGGTGCATTGGCCTTTGCTGAAACGGTCAACGGCGGCTGCCGCCCTGCTGGTCTTTGTCGATGTCATGAAGGAGCTGCCTGCCACGTTGGTGCTGCGGCCCTTTAACAGCGATACCCTGGCCGTGGTGGCCTATCAGCTGGCTCGGGACGAGCGCCTGGGTGAAGCTGCTTTGCCCTCGCTGGCGCTGGTGCTGGTAGGTTTGATCCCCGTGGTATTGCTGAGCCGCACGCTGCGTGCGCCGGTACGCTGAATCAGAAAAAACGGCTTTCTGACGTGTATCTGACATTCGGGCTTGATTTTCGTTGAAAATATAAGCATATTCGCATCAAACCATTCATGATCCGATCCACTCAACGCGAAGCCGCACCATGACCAATTCATCGCTACAAGAAACGCCTTCCGGGCTCAGTCAACCTGAGGAAGTGTTCGATATGGCAGCGGAGTTGTTCCGGGTCATGTCAGCGCCCATGCGCCTGAAAATCATCAGCTGTTTGTGTGATGGAGAAAAAAACGTAAGCCATTTGCTGAGCCGCATCGACACCACCCAGCCCAACATGTCGCAGCACCTCAATACGCTGTACCAAGCCGGAATTCTGGGCAAGCGCCGGGAGGGCGTCCAGATTTATTACCGGATTGTGGACGACCGGGTGGCAACGCTTTGCCATGCGGTGTGCGCCCAGATTGCAGACGAAACCGCAGCTTGATGTAGGTGTGCAAGCTGATGCTTCATCAGCTTGCACCTGCTTGATTCTGGTTCAGGGTTTCAAGTAAACAAAGCCTTCGCGCATCTGTAGTTTGGCAACTTCAGCGACGCCTGAAGGCACAATTTTGGATTCCATCAAGAGCTTGCCCGGATCGATATTGCGGGTGATCAGCGTGTTGTTGCACACCCGGAACTCCACGCCTTTTCCTGACAGGCTACTCACTGACGAGCTGAACTCGCGGCCTTTGCTGTCTTTGGCCCCCTCCAACAAAAAGTCAATGCCCGGCCCGTGCGTGACCACGACGATCCTGGCCTTCGGTTCTGCGTTCAGGTGGTTTTGAATGTTGTTCAAGGCGGCGGCTGCGCCTTCAACGCCTGTATTGACGTGGTAGACCGTCTTGGTGTCCTGGGCATTCGCCAGACTGACACACGCGGTCAGGGCGGTTGTTAAAAGCAGTTTTTTCATGGTCTTGGTTTCCAAAAGGCAGCGACTGGGCCCGGCTGAACTCCGTGCAGGCATCATAAAAGAGTATCTGCCCAGATGTTTTGAGCCCAGTTCCAGGCATAAACGCCTTCAAGCTCATTGGGCTCAGACGACACGCCGCCCGAGCCTGGCACGGTCTTGTATGTTCTCTCTGCCGCCACATACTGGTGTACCGATGCCACATGCACCACCATCTTGTCATTGACAAAGCTGTAGCAGGTGTTGGTCAGCAGAGGTTGGGGGTTGACCTCCAGCCCGGACAACTGGGCCACCACGGCGGCCGCGACCACCTTGCCATGTGAGTTGGCCATGTGCCCTGACTTGGGCATGAGTGGCGCCGACAAAACGGAGTCACCAATCACGTGGACATCTTTGGCCGCGGTGGATTCAAAGGTCAGGTAATCAACGTTACTCCAGCGGCCGTTGGCATTGGCCAGGCCGGACTTCACGGCAATGGCGCCTGCCCGCATGTCGGGCAGCACATTGAGGACGTTGGCCTTGATGTCGCTCTGAATTTCGAATTTGACGGTGTTGGTCTTCGCGTCGACAGCCATCGCCTTGTGCGCGCCGCGGTATTCCAGCATGCCGGCGTAGTTGTCGGCCCAGAATTTCTTGAACAGCGGCCCCTTGGAGGTGACATCAGGGTTCGCGTCAAGAATCAGGACCTTGGATTTGGGCTTCGCCTTTTTGAAGTAGCTGGCCACCTGACTGGCACGCTCATACGGGCCGGGCGGGCAGCGGTAGGGCGCCAGCGGAATGGTGAGGGCGTAAACGCCACCATCTGGCATGGCCTCCAACTGGCGGCGCAGAGCCAGGGTTTCGGGTCCGCCTTTCCAGGCCTGCAGAATCTGCCCGGACGCATGAGCCGCTTGCAGGCCTTCGATGCTGTCCCACATGAGGTCCACACCGGGGGAGAGAATCAATTTGTCGTAGCCAATGGTGGCGCCGCCGGCCAGCGTGACGGTTTTTTTGATTGAATCAATGGTGCTCACCATGTCTTTGACCACAGTGACGCCGTGCTTGCCCTTCATGTTGTCGTAGGGTGTGGTGATGTCGCCCATGGTCTTGGAGCCACCCAACACCAGGTTGGAAATGGGGCAAGACACAAAGGCGTCGCTGGGCTCGATCATGACCACGTCGATTTTGTAGTTCGAGAGCATGCGCACGTATTTGGCTGCGGTTGCGCCACCGTAGCCACCGCCGACCACCACCACTTTGGCTTTGCTGGGAATCGTGCCGGTGGTGGCGCAGCCAATCAGGCTGCCCACGGTGCCAAAGGCCAGAGAGGCTTGGACAAAGTTGCGTCGTTTCATCATTTGATTTCTCCGGCTTAGCGTTTGGTGGCGGCAAAATAATCGGCGATGCGGTCAATTTGCTCGTCCGTGATGCCCTTGCTGAGCTGGTGCATGACCGTGGCGGGGCGAGTCCCTTCCTTGAAGGCCTTCATTTGCATGACCATGTAGCTCTTGGGCATGCCCACCAGCGAGGGAATGGCCGAGCCGTCGACCGTGCGGCCATCGGTGCCGTGACAGTTGGCGCAGGTTGCAGCCAAGCCGCGCGTGTGCAGCGCAGTCGATTCATTCGCCAGGGCTGCACTTGCCGAGATGCTCGCCAGCACCGCTGCAGCGAGTTGAATTCTGATGTTCATCGGTCCATTCCTTTTCTAAATATCAACAGTTACTAATGTAAGCAAAGATATTTGGAACGTCATGGGGGTAAACACCAGCAGCTGCCTCAGGGCGAAGGCGAATGGGTGACTATTTTTGCGCTGCCTGGGGGGTCATCCATCAACCGGTCGGTGATGCCGGCGCCAAACCACATGCCCACCAGTGTGATCCAGGCGGTCAGGGCAAAAATGGCGCCACCGGTCATGCCGGCACCGACGGCGCAGCCACCCGCCAGCATGGAGCCAAAGCCCATCAAAATGGCACCGGCAATATAGCGGCGCATGCTGTAGCCGTCTGTGAAACCTTCAAGTTTGAGGTCCTTGCCGACCCAGGCACCAATGAACGAGCCCACAAATACGCCAGGGAGCAAACCGAAGTCAAAGCCGATGGCTGGCGCGGGCGAGGACAACACCCGCATCAGCCATTCGGCCGATGGCCCGCTGAAGGTGAGGGCCTGCACCTGAATTACCTGGAACGACTGGGTTGACATGAAGTACGTGAACCACCAGGCGGCTGCGACCGCCAGCCCGGTGCCAATGCCGCCCACCCATTTCCACAGACCCCAGCCGCTGCGCACGGCAAAAAACAGGGCGGCGGCCATCCACACCAGACCAAAGGCCAAGCCACCCCAGTGGCCCAGTCCCGTGAGTTCCAGAAGATCGCGTGACGCGCCGCCCTCCACCGTGCACCAGGTGCTGATGGTGTTGCGCAAGTGCGAAAGGGACCCGCTGAGCGAGGCCTGCGCCGTCACGGCAAAAATCAGGCCGGACAACAAGGCCCGCAAATTGCCGTTGGCCGACAAAATCAACAAGCGGCTAGCGCAGCCGCGAGACAGGATCATGCCAACGCCGAACAACAAGCCGCCGATCAAGGCGCCAGACAAACTGCCCCGCGTCGCCAACTGGCGCGCGGTGCTGACATCAAGAGAGTTGGTCAGTATCAGCAGTTGTACCGCCACCACTGCACTGGAAAAAGCCAGCAACCACACCGGCAGCTTGTCACCGAATTTGCGGTGCCAGAATTCAATGGCGGCAGCGCGCATGCAGAATTTGGATCGTTGTGCAAAAAAACCAAAAAGCGACCCGATCAGCAAGCCACCCAAAGCCAGCATGGTGCCGTCGCCATAGCGTTCAAGAATAGTTGCCAAGTCCATGCGGTGATTCCTAATAATTCAGCAATAGCTTATATTAATGATAATTTGGCAGCTGAATCGAAATTTTCGATGCAGCTCAAGTTATGCGCTCACGATGCCGCCCGCCCCGAGACTGATTGATGAACACCTTTTTTGCCACGTCCGCCCTGTCCTCCCCGCCAATGGTCCCTGCCTTGGGGCTGTCACGCCGTCAGGTGTTGCTGGCGGGCGGTGCTGTGTTGGCAGCTTCCCCGGCGTGGACTGCGCCAGCTACTTTGCCCACCGCAAATTCGTTGCCCGACGAGTTGGCGCAGGCCCTGAAAAAGGGCGAGCCACTCGTGGTGATGGTCAGTCTGGTAGGGTGCCCCTTTTGCCATGTCGCGCGTGAGAGCTATCTGTCGCCCCTGCGGGTGCAAGAAGGCCTGCCGGTGGTGCAAATCGACATGCGCAACCGCCAAAAAATCACAGATTTCCAAGGCCTCACGCTGACCCAGGACGAGCTGATTCGCCGCTGGGGCGCCAAGGTGGCGCCTACCGTGCTGTTTTTTGGGCGTGGGGGAGTGGAAGTTGTCGAGCGCTTGGTGGGCGGCTACATCCCTGACTTCTACGGCGCGTACCTTGATGAACGCCTGCAGGCTGCCCGCGCAGCCATCCGCAAAGGCTGATCCTGCTGGATGTGATTCACACCCTGGGCGCCAACAGCCCGCGCTTGCGTCGCAAGCTGATAGGGACCTATCGCATCGAAGCCCCAAGACGTTGCTTGCAGCCCAAGCGGGTCGGTTGTATCCCTGCATAGGGCCGTGGGGTAAAAATAGTAATGAAATCGGCTTCTAGCCGGCGTATCTATTGCCTGTATAGCTATTAAAAAATTTATCAGCGGACAGCAGCACTGCCTTTCAATTGAAACAGTTGCGCCAACGCCTCCCGGTATTGCGCTTGGCCTACCGAATTGGTGTTGTGGTGCGAGCCGCCCGGCACCAGCACAAAAGCCTTGGGCATGACGGCCGCATCAAACAACTGGCGACCGAGTTCCGGCTTGATCAGTTGGTCTTGCTCGCCATGCACCACCAGCAGGGGCGAGCCAATGTGAGCCACTTTTTTAAGCGAGTCAAAGCGTTGCGTGATCAGCCCGCCCAAGGGAAGCCAGCCCCATTTCAGGGTGCTGAAGACATCGGGAATGGAGGTGAAGGTGCCTTCGACGATGGTGCCGGCTTCGTCAGTGACGTTGCTGGCCAGGGCGATGGCGATAGCCCCGCCCAGGGAGTGGCCGAAGATATAGCGCGGCTGGTCGGGGTAATGGGCGGCGAGCCAATCCCAAGCTGCGCGGGCGTCTTCCAGCGCCAGAGATTCCGTGGGGGCGGTGGTGTCGCTTTTGCCAAAGCCGCGGTAGTCTACGGCCAGCACCGAAAACCCTAGCTCCTGCATGCGCCGGATTCGCGGCGCGGAGCCGGTAACGTTCCAGCGCGCACCGTGCAAATAGAGCATGACCGGCGCCTTGCGGTTATGAGCTGGACTGGCCGCGTGCCATAGTCCGTGCAGCTTGACCGGCTTGCCGGCAAGGGCGGAGTCAAACTCAATCCAGACATCCTGCATGCCCTGCGAGGCTTCCAAACCGCCACGCCAAGTGCGGTCGCTTGGCTGAAAAATCCACTCTCCCTGCTTGTCATTCAGTGTGGCGCAGCCTCCTAGAACAGTGAGGGAAAGTGCCAAAAGTGCGGGGAAGTGCCAGATTTTCATGGCGGTGGGACAACTATGTTGCCCACAAGTTCAAACCGTGTGTGAGCTTGCTCAGTCTTCCAGCATTTCTTTGACGAGTCGGCGGCGCAAGCCCTCGGGCATCTCCAGGGTAACGCGGTCCCATTT
>JBIIVW010000069.1:0-16020 GCA_044339205.1 Rhodoferax sp.
GCACCGCCTCAAGCCCTACCTTGGCTTTGAACTCTGGCAGGTGCACGTTGCGCTTTTTCGTTTCACTCATGATTTCCCCATTGCTTCAGACAGTATCCAGCTTAAACCGCTGTCTCATTTCTGGGGTCCACTTTACTCAGCGCTGGAGCGGCCCCACGCGCAACTGGCAGCTGATACGGGGGGGGGTCACCTCAATCCTGAGCAACGTGAAGATGACCCAAAGGATGAAAACCAGCAACTCAAAAAAGTCGCCTAAATTTAGCCTCACAGGCGACACTTAGCTTGACATTCACCGCCACCAATCCATCGAAGCAGTCGATCATGGGCGAGAGATATGCCTTCCCAGCCGGGATATGGAATTCAGTTATAGAGGTTAGCCACTTCTCATTCGGTGCCTCCGCGTGGAAATCCCTATTGATAAGATTTTCTGGCGCTGGGCTGATTTCGCCAAGGTAAGAACCGTACCGACGCCTTTTGTTTGCGGCAACGGTCAAGCATTCCTGCTTCATCAATCGCAGCACGACTTTTTCAGAGAAAGTTAGTGCTACACACTTTTTGTAAATTCCCCGAGCATTGAACTTGGCGGTTCTCGGTTCTGTGAATCTTTAACAGGCCCCTGCCAGGAACATGGCGCGCATGAGGCGTTGTACGTGCTTGCGATTGACCCGGTGGCTACAGCGAAACAGGTGTACCACCATCTTGCGGCTGCCGTAAAAAAGGATTCTGTATATATTCTTCATCGATAAGACGCTTGAGCACTTCGTCGATCTCGACGATTGCCACCGGCCCGCGCTTTGCATCGACCGTCGTACCCGACACGCCGGCCAAAACGCACTGGCGCTTCTACGTCAGATCGGCATAGACACCGATCCAGCCGGGTCTGATTATGGCAGGCTGATGCCGGACTTTTTTTGAGCCAGTCGAGTTTCATCTTCAATCGCCCGATCTCTGCGTAAAGCCGGTCAGGCGCACTCTCGTCTGAGTCTGGCTGTGGTCCGAGCTTGTCTTCAAACAGGCTCTTGGCCTGGGCTTGGATCTCCCGCTTCCATTGCCCGATCTGTGCCGGATGAACGCCAAATTCCTGCGCAATCTGATTGACGGTCTTCATCCCGCCGGGCGCCTCTAGTCCCACCTTGGCTTTGTACTCCGGCGAATGGATTTTGCGCTTCTTTGATTCAGTCGTTGCTAACCCGTTTCTTTAGACAGTGTCCCACTTAAACACCTGTACCTAATTCCGGATCCACTTCAGTTTCTGGATGACGGGCAATTACCCATCGATAACAACTGGATCGAGAACCAGATTCGCCCGATCGCCATCGGTCGCAACAACTGGTTGTTCGCAGGTTTCAGCGTGCGGGGCCGCGTGCGGCTGTGGTGATGGGTTTGCTTCAGAGCGCCAGGCTCAACGGGCATGATCCGTATGCCTACTTGAAAGATGTGCCGGCTCGCCTGCCGACGCATAAAAACAGCGAGATTGAAGAATTGTTGTCACATCGCTGGCGGCCTGTTTCACTTTAACTTCAGTCTCCAGCCATTAAGGCACCTGTCGATCAAGGTGTTGGTCGCACGCTCACGGCAATTTAACTGTTAAGCGCGGTCGGCCCATTCAGGCACCAAGTTGTATCAACTCGGCCGACCCCGGGGCCGCGTTCACCAGGTGTTTGAGCGCCAAGCGGTAAGTGTCCAAGTCAAAGGCGAGTGTGCTGCGCCGTGTTGTCATCGCGTCGGCCAACTCGGCCTCGTCATGCACCGTAGCCAGATGGCACCATTGCTCAAAGATGTGAATATCAGTGCGGCCACTGTTCGAGTTGTGCTCCCTGAGTCCTACTTTGCCAGGGTGCGGCCACACCTGCAGCCTGTTGGCACTGAGCGCCAGCTGCAAGCGCAGGTGGTGCAGCTCGGGTTTTTCCTCGCCGCAACATACGCCCTTGCAGCGTCCGATCTGGTGTGCAAAGCAGCGGCCTTTTCCAGACTCAAGACCGAGGGCGTTCAGGCACAGGCCGTGGGTATCGGCGAGCTCACGCAAGCTGCTGATGGCCTGGTTTTTGGAGCGGTATACGCCGTAGAGCTGAGCAAACTCCGTGGGCTGCAAATCTTGGCCGCGCACCAGCGTCAGGAGCGGGCGGGCCATTGGGTTCGCGTCCAGCCGCCAGGCGCACAGGGTGCTGCTACGGCGCAGTTGGCGGTTGTGCACGGGCTGTTTTTCCTTGACCAGCCGGGCCTCTAACAGCAGGGCGCCAAGTTCACCAGCAGTCTCAATCCATTCAATGCGCCTGATCTCTTGGGCAATGCGCATTTCGCGAGCTTCACGGGTAGCTGCCTGAAAATGCGACATCACCCTGCTGCGCAGCTTGATACTTTTTCCAATGTACAGGGGCAGCGGACCCTCGCCAAAAAAAAGGTAAACCCCGGCAGTCTCGGGAATCTTGCTCACGTCGGTTTCCAGCTGAGGCGGGAGTGCGGCGCTGCTTTGCATCAGCGTCTGGGCGTGACGGCTGATGTGGTCCGCGCCCAGCTCCCGCGCGGCGATGCCCAGCCACGCCAGCACCATGTCCACGTCGCCCATGGCCCGGTGGCGGGCGAGGGTGGTGAGGCCATGGCGCTGCATGATGGCGTCCAGGCCGTGTCCTTTGTGCTGGGGATACAACTGACGCGACAAGCGCACCGTGCACAGCGTTTTGACGCGCAGGGATATGTTCATGCGCGAAAATTCGTTGAGCAAAAAACCGTGGTCAAACCGCACGTTGTGGGCTACCAGAACAGCGCCGTCCAGCAAGCCCAGCAGCTGGGGCGCTACCTCGTCAAAGCCGGGTGCGTCCTGAACCATGGCATTGCTGATGCCGGTGAGGTTCTGGATGAAGGTCGATATGGTCGTGCCAGGGTTGACCAGGCTGCTCCAGCGCGCGACCTCCTGGCCGCCTTCCACGCGCACAGCGGCAATCTCGGTGATCCGGTCATGCACCGGATTCCCTCCGGTGGTTTCCAGATCAAGCATGACGTAGCAGGGCAGCATGGGGATTTGGGTTGCGTTCAGCAAAACATCAGTGCGAGCCAGGCTGGATCGTCCAGAACATGGGTCGATAGGTAGTCACAGGCGCGGTAAAACCAGAGTTCCACACGCGCTTGGAGGTCAGGCGATATCAATGGCGTGGATGGCAAAGCGCCCGGTTCGACGGTCAGAAAAATAGCGCTCCAGAGTTTCCTTGACAGTCCGAAACGCGATCTCGTCCCAGGGAATCTCGTGCTCCTCAAACAACCGAGCCTCAATCGTCTCAAAGCCGGGGTCGAACACGTCGCTCAGCAGGCGTGCCCTGTAAAACATGTGCACCTGGCCCACGCGCGCCACATTCACCAACGAGAAAAACCCCTCCATTTCAAACTGCGCGCCGGATTCCTCCACGGTCTCCCGCGCCGCACCTTCCGCGACAGTTTCATTTAATTCCATGAAACCTGCTGGCAGCGTCCACTTGCCCCAACGCGGCTCGATGTTGCGTTTGCACAGCAGCACCTTATTCTCCCAATAGGGGATGGTGCCGACCACATTCAGCGGGTTCTCGTAATGAACAGTGTGGCACACGGTACACACAGCGCGCGATTTGGTATCGCCGTCGTCGGGGGTGCGGTACACCACCACTGCGCCGCAATCCTTGCAATGTTTGATCGGGTTTCTAAGCATGGTGGCAGTGTAAGGCGGCCGTCACGCCACCCGCAGGTGAAGGGTTTCCAGCCCGGTTATCGCTCCCTCCAGCATGTCGCCCACCACCACGGCTGCCACGCCCTCGGGGGTGCCGGTGTAGATCAGGTCACCGGGCTGCAACTCCCAGGCGGCTGACAGATGCTCAATGGTCTCGGCAATATTCCAGATCAGCTTGGCCACCGTGCTGCGTTGGCGGTCCTGGCCGTTAACTTGCAAAGAAATCTCTGCCTGGTCCACAGAACCCGCAAGATCAACCGGGGTGATCGGGCCGATGGGGGCCGACTGGTCAAACGCTTTGCCAATACACCAGGGACGGCCCTGTTTTTTCATCTCGTTTTGCAGGTCACGCCGGGTCATATCCAAGCCCACAGCGTAGCCAAAGATATGCTTGTGCGCATCCGCCGCCTTGATGTTCTTGCCGCCTGTGCCAATCGCCACCACCAACTCAATTTCGTGGTGCAGGTTCTGGGTCAGGCTGGGGTAGGGCATCACGCCCGTGTCGCCAGCGTTCACCACCACCAGGGCATCGGTGGGTTTTAAAAAGAAGAAGGGTGGCTCGCGGCCCGTGAAACCCATCTCTTTGGCGTGCTCTTCGTAGTTGCGGCCTACACAATAAACACGGTGAATGGGAAAGCGCAGGTTTGAGCCCACAACGGGCACGGACACAACAGGCGCAGGATCAAAGGTGTAGCTCATGGTATTTCCGTTCAAGGTGAAATGGATCAAGCCGACTTGGCCACCAGTTCAAAGTGTTCCACTGTCGGGGGACCCGCAAAAAACGGTCCCACAATGGCACGCCACTGGGCAAAGGCCGGCGACTCCCGAAAACCCACCGTATGGTCTTCCAGCGTGTTCCAGAAAATTTGCAAAATATAGCGCTCCGTGCTCTCCATACCGCGGTTCACCTTGTAGCCCTGAAACCCCTTGGCTTGGTGAATCACGGTCTGCAAGCCGCGCTGAATGGCCTCTTCAAAAGCGGCATTTCGGCCAGGTTGAATGCGAATATCGGCAAGTTCGAGGATCATGAAGTGGCTCCGGGGTAAGGGTGTTTGCTAATGAATGGGCTAGTCTACCGCCTAAGAAGTGGCTGGCCGTGCGGTATGCTGCCGACCATGCAAACCGAAAACTTCATCCCGGGCAAAGACGCCTCACTTGAGTCCACGATCAAAACCCTGCAAGGCAAGCTCCAAAAGCTCGGTTTTCACATTGAGGAACGCAGTTGGCTCAACCCGGTTGACGGCATCTGGTCGGTGCATATAAGGGACCGCGATTGCCCGTTGTTGTTCACCAATGGCAAGGGCGCCACCCGCCTGGCCTGTCTGGCCAGTGCTTTGGGCGAGTTTTTTGAGCGCTTGTCGACCAACTATTTCTGGACTCACTATTACCTCGGGCCCAAGATAGCTGACCGTCACCATGTCCACTACCCACAAGAGCGCTGGTTTGATGTGGGTCCGGACAACGCCTGGCCCACGGGGCTGCTCACGCCGGGGTTGCAAAAGTTTTACAACCCCCAGGGCAGCATCGACGCCAGCAGTCTGGTGGAGTTCAATTCCGGCAACGCCGAGCGCGGTATTTGCGCCATTCCGTATGTGCGCCAGCGCGACGGTGTGACCACTTATTTCCCGGTCAACATCATTGGCAACCTGTATGTCAGCAACGGCATGTCGGCCGGTAACACCCCCGCCGAAGCCCGTACCCAGGCGTTGTCGGAGATTTTTGAGCGCAACATCAAGGCCCGCATCATCAGCGAGGGCATTTGCCTGCCGGATGTGCCCGAGGCTGTGATTGCCCGCTACCCGCGCACAGCCGCCGGCATCAAGGCGCTGCGCGATGCGGGCTTTGGCATTTTGGTCAAAGACGCTTCACTGGGTGGCCAGTACCCGGTAATGAATGTCACACTCCTGCATCCCGAAGACCAAGGCTGCTTTGCCAGTTTTGGCGCGCACCCCCGGTTTGAGATTGCGCTGGAGCGGGCCCTGACCGAATTGCTGCAGGGCCGTGTGCTGGATTCTTTGGGTGGTTTTCCTGCACCCGGCTTTGACCTGGAAGAAGCGGCCAGCTCCACCAACATCGAGATTCATTTTGTCGATTCCAGCGGTGTGATCCACTGGAAGTTTTTGGGGGATGTGCCCGACTACACATTTTGTGACTGGAATTTTTCCAGCACCACTGAAGAAGACTATGAGTGGGTTGTGGACCGAATCCACAAAGACAAGCGCGACATTTATGTCGCTGACTTCACCCATCTCGGGGTGTACGCCTGCCGTATTCTGGTGCCCGGCATGTCCGAGATCTACCCGGTGGAAGACCTGGAGTTTGAGAACAACAGCGTCGGCAATGACATCCGCGAGGCGATTTTGCATTTGTCGGATCTCGACGACGAGGAGTGCGCCGACCTGCTGGGGACCCTGAATGAGTCCGCGCTGGCCGACCAGCGTCCCGTGGCCGCAGTGATCGGCATGGCTGCTGATGCAGGCTCGTTCTGGAGCGACCTGCGCGTCGGAGAACTCAAAACGTTGCTGGCTTTGGCGGTAGGCGACGAAGCCGCCACGTTGGAGGGCTGTGACTGGGTACGGCATTTTGCACAAGCCAACCCACAGCGCCGCCAGGTGTATGCCTGCATTGAGAGCCTGATCAACCTGGCTGACATGGGCGACACCGGGCCTTACCTGGACGCCTTGCGCCAGTTGTATGGCGCGGGCGCCGTGGCGCAGGCCCATGCCCTCATCATGCAAACCGACCGGTTCATGGGCTTGTCTGCGCCAAGCCTGATGCTCCATGGCTGCGAAATGCACCAAAAATTGCTGCAGGCCTATGACAAAGTGCACGTGCGTTCCTCCAACCTGTAAGCGCCCGGTCCGAATGCACCCCGACTGGCTCATTCCCCAGTGGCCCGCCCCTCAGGGCGTGCAGGCGGTGTGCACCACGCGCGCCGGTGGGCAGTCTTGCGCTCCCTATGACAGCCTCAATCTCGGTGACCATGTGGGGGACAACTCATTAGATGTTGCTGAAAACCGCGCCACACTTGCGCAGGTGTTGGGCGCAAAACCGGTGTTTTTATCTCAAGTGCACGGCACGCAGGTGAACCGGCTGGGGACCGATAGCATGCATGGCACGCCCGCCGATGCCTGCATGACAGACCAAGCCGGTCTGGTTTGCACCATCATGGTGGCTGACTGCCTGCCGGTGCTGTTTACCAATGCGAATGGCAGCCATGTCGCTGCAGCGCACGCTGGTTGGCGCAGCCTGGCCGGAGAAGGTGGGCGGGGCGTGTTGGAGGTTGTTTTAGAACATTTTGAGGCCCTAGCCGGCGTATCTAAAAGGTTTGATGCTTCTGAAATAATAGCGTGGCTGGGCCCGTGTATCGGCCCCGATGCTTTTGAAGTGGGTGAGGAGGTTCGCGCCGCCTTTGTGGCGCAGCATCCTGATGCGGATCATCTGTTCCGGCCAGCTGTCGTTCCAGCGTTGTCGGTCCCCAAATGGCTGGCCGATTTACCTGGCTTGGCCCGTATGCGCCTGGCCGCGATGGGGGTTGAGCGCATTTACGGCAACGACGGCAGCAGCCCCTGGTGCACGGTCAGCAACCCCTCACGGTTTTTCTCCCACCGGCGGGACCGAGTCAGTGGCCGCCTGGCTGCCTGTATATGGCGCAGTTGAATGGGCCGCCGCCAACTCCGCCGCCTCACGTGCCTTGATGGCCCGTCGCCGCACAGGCGCCCCCATTAGATACATGACCAGTCCCATGGGCGCCAGGCCATACAACACAAACGTGATGACAGCCCCCAACACCGTGCCGTTGGAGTGGGTGGCTTCGGCCACTGCCATCATCAGGGCAACATACAACCAGGCGATGGGCACAATGTACATGGGGACGTAGATTCTTTGAAAGTTTAAAAAAATGTCAGTTTTTCGAAGGGCGTCGCCTGAGATACTTCAGGATGAACCGATTGACCATCCCAATATACAAGTAACGACAGCGAGGACACATCATGACACCGGATTCCCCTGAATTTTGGGCGCAATCGGCCCAAGAGCTTCAAGACAACCTGAAAGAGGGTTGGGCCAAGGCCTTTCAGTCTTTTCAGAACATGGACCTGGGTGCCTCGGGCGCCGCACTGACTGCCCCCACCGCTGCCCCCCCAAAAATCAGCTTTGCGCCCGAAAAGCTGCAAGAGCTGCAGCAGCAATACCTCAAAGAGGCCGCCGGGCTGTGGTCCCAGGGTGCTGCCAAAGCCGAAGACAAGCGTTTTTCGGCTGAAGCCTGGAGCGCCAACCCTCTGGCTGCCTTCTCGGCCGCAGCCTACCTGCTCAACACGCGCGCCTTGATGGGCCTGGCCGATGCCGTCCAAGCGGATGCCAAGACCCGGGCCCGCATTCGCTTTGCCGTGGAGCAACTGGCCGCTGCAGCGGCGCCCAGCAACTTTTTGGCCTTCAATGCCGAGGCGCAAAAGAAAGCGATCGAGACCAAAGGGGAAAGCATTGCCAAAGGCATGCAGAACCTGATGCACGACATGCGCCAGGGCCATGTGTCCATGACCGATGAAAGCGTGTTCGAGGTCGGCAAGAACGTCGCCACCACCGAGGGCGCCGTGGTGTTTGAGAACGAGCTGTTCCAGTTGATTGAGTACAAGCCGCTCACCCCCAAGGTCTATGAAAAACCGTTCTTGCTGGTGCCTCCGTGCATCAACAAGTTCTACATCCTGGATCTGCAGCCCGAAAACTCCCTCATCCGGTACGCCGTGGCCCAAGGTCACCGCACCTTTGTGGTGAGCTGGCGCAACCCCGATGCGTCATTGGCGCAAAAGACCTGGGACAACTACGTCGAAGACGCAGCCATCAAGGCCATTGCCGTCACACGCGAGATCACCGGCGCCGAGACCATCAATGCGCTCGGTTTTTGTGTTGGCGGCACAATTTTGGGCACCGCCATGGCCGTGTTGGCAGCACGCGGCGAGAAGCCGGTGGCCAGCGCCACCTTCCTCACGTCCCTGCTTGATTTCAGTGACACCGGCATTCTGGATGTGTTCATTGACGAGTCGTTCGTCCAGTACCGCGAAAAAGAAATGGGCAAGGGCGGCCTGATGAAGGGCGGCGACTTGTCCAGCACCTTCAGTTTTCTGCGCCCCAACGATCTGGTCTGGAATTACGTGGTGGGCAACTACCTCAAGGGCGAGACCCCGCCACCGTTTGACTTGCTGTACTGGAACAGCGACTCCACCAACTTGCCCGGCCCGTTTTATGCCTGGTATTTGCGCAACACCTACCTTGAAAACAACCTGGTCAAACCCGGTAAGACGGTGGTGTGTGGTGAAAAGGTCGACTTGCGTACCCTCGATATGCCGGTGTACATCTACGGCTCGCGTGAAGACCACATCGTCCCTATTGGCGGCGCTTACGCGTCCACCCAGGTCCTGCCGGGCAAAAAACGCTTTGTCATGGGCGCCTCTGGCCACATCGCCGGTGTGATCAATCCCCCTGCCAAAAACAAGCGTAGCCACTGGATTCGTGAGGATGGCAAGCTGCCAAAAACCCACGCCGAGTGGCTGGCTGGTGCCACCGAGCATGCCGGTAGTTGGTGGACCGACTGGTCCAGCTGGCTTGCCAGCCAGGCGGGCAAGCAGGTGCCCGCACCCAAGACCTTTGGCAAAGGCAAATACAAAGCCATCGAGCCCGCACCGGGCCGCTACGTCAAGGCCAAGGCTTGATTTTTGGTCAAGCCTGAAGACTCATCAGATTTACAACCACAGGAGAAAAAAATGGAAGACATCGTCATCGTTTCAGCAGCCCGCACCGCCGTCGGAAAATTCGGCGGAACACTCGCCAAAACCCCTGCACCCGAGCTCGGTGCGGCGGTCATCAAAGCCTTGCTGGCCCGAACCGGTCTGGGTGCGGACCAAATCGGTGAGGTCATTCTGGGTCAGGTGCTCGCAGCAGGCTCGGGCCAGAACCCGGCGCGTCAGTCTCTCATCAAGAGTGGCATTGCCAAGGAGACGCCCGCGCTGACCATCAACGCGGTGTGCGGCTCCGGCCTCAAGGCCGTGATGTTGGCAGCCCAGGCCATTGCCTACGGCGACAGCGACATCGTCATTGCCGGCGGGCAGGAAAACATGAGCGCAGCTCCGCATGTGCTGATGGGTTCGCGCGACGGCCAGCGCATGGGCGACTGGAAGATGATCGACTCCATGATCGTGGACGGCCTGTGGGATGTGTACAACCAGTACCACATGGGCATCACGGCCGAGAACGTGGCCAAGCATTTCAGCATCAGCCGCGACATGCAGGATGCCTTTGCACTCGCCAGCCAGCAAAAGGCCGCTGCGGCGCAAGATGCCGGCAAGTTTGTGGATGAGATCGTGCCCTTCAGCATCGCCCAGAAGAAGGGCGACCCGCTGGTGTTTTCGGCAGACGAGTACATCAACCGCAAGACCACAGCCGACGTGCTGGCGGGCCTGCGCCCTGCATTCGACAAAGCTGGTGGCGTGACCGCCGGCAACGCCTCGGGCATCAACGACGGCGCGGCCGCAGTGATGGTCATGACTGCCAAAAAAGCTGCAGCCCTGGGTCTGACGCCCATGGGTCGCATCGCTAGCTTTGCCACCAGTGGTCTCGACCCGGCCCTGATGGGCATGGGCCCGGTGTCTGCCTCGCAAAAAGCACTGGCTCGCGCCGGCTGGAACGCGCAAGACCTGGATTTGCTGGAAATCAACGAAGCCTTTGCCGCGCAAGCCTGCGCAGTCAACCAGGAAATGGGTTGGGACACGTCAAAAATCAACGTCAACGGCGGCGCCATTGCGATCGGTCACCCCGTGGGTGCGTCCGGCTGTCGTATTCTCGTCACATTGCTGCATGAAATGCAACGTCGCGATGCCAAAAAAGGCATCGCCAGCCTGTGTATCGGTGGCGGCATGGGGGTTGCCCTAACTATCGAGCGTTGATTTAGCGTTCATACTATTGTTTTTACAAAGAGGAGAAAAAATGAGTCAAAAAGTAGCTTACGTGACCGGTGGTATGGGTGGCATCGGTACCGCCATTTGCCAGCGCCTGCATACTGAAGGCTTCAAGGTCATCGCAGGCTGCGGCCCCACACGCGACCACGCCAAGTGGATCGCGGAGCAGGCGGCCTTGGGTTACACGTTTTACGCATCGGCAGGCAATGTCGGCAGCTGGGATTCCACGGTGGAAGCCTTCACCAAGGTCAAGGCCGAGCACGGCGTGATTGATTTGCTGGTGAACAACGCGGGCATCACCCGTGACCGCATGTTCCTGAAAATGTCTCGGGATGACTGGGACTCGGTCATTGAGACCAATCTGAACAGCATGTTCAATGTCACCAAGCAAGTGGTGGGTGACATGGTTGAAAAAGGCTGGGGCCGCATCGTCAATATTTCGTCGGTCAACGGTGAAAAAGGCCAGGCCGGTCAAACCAACTACTCGGCCGCCAAAGCCGGCATGCATGGTTTCACCATGGCCCTGGCGCAAGAGCTGGCGACCAAAGGCGTGACCGTCAACACCGTGAGCCCGGGTTATATCGGCACCGACATGGTTAACGCCATTCGTGAAGATGTGTTGGCCAAGATCGTGGCCACCATTCCCGTGAAACGCCTGGGCAAGCCCAGTGAGATCGCCTCCATCATTGCGTGGTTGGCATCAGAAGAAGGTGGCTACTCCACTGGCGCCGATTTCTCGGTGAACGGCGGGCTGCACATGGGTTGATGTCCCGGGCATCCTGATTGAGAAACCCGCCTTGAGCGGGTTTTTTTATGGGCGGTCGGTCCTGCGCGATGGCTGTTGTGTCTGCATCCTTGTGTGCGGACACGCACAGACCAGGCCCTAACCCCTGAATACCATGCGCTCACACGTTGAAACAGCGTGAAGTGCCAACTCGAACGTTCTCGGATGTTCTGACTATTCAGGAGCCTCCATGAAATCAAAATTCCTTACTGCCTCTCTATTGACCTCAGCTCTTCTGGCTGGTTTGGGCACCGCCCCGGCCATGGCCCAAGGGACCTACACGCCGGCAATTGACCGTGCGCAGCAGGCTATCAGCTCCCGCATTCAGCAAGGCTTGGCCACAGGACAGATCACGCCTTCAGAGGCGCGGGAGCTGTATCGTCGCGAGCGTGACATTGATCTTCGCGAGTCCCGTTTCAAAGCCAATGGCAGTGCCACCCCTCAGGAGCGCCAGCAATTGAGGGTGGATCTGGATAACCTTGGCGCCGAGGTGGAGCGCATGATCGGCAACCAAGACAGGGTAGTGAATTCGACCAACACCAACGGCATTGATAGCCGTCAGTTCAATATCGGCGAGCGAATTGACGAAGGTGTGCGCCTGGGCCGCATTTCCCAGTCGGAAGCGCGACGCTTGTCTAACCGGGAGCGCGAGATTGCGCGCCGAGAAGTCAGCTTCAAGCGCGACGGCGTGGTCACCCCGCAAGAGCGCCGACAGCTGCAAAATGAACTGACCCGCTTGAGCGAGGAGGTGAACCGGATGGCGCACAACAACCGCTAAACGCAACGCAAATGCCCCCGGATGCAGATGCCACCCGGGGGTATTTGCTGTTTGATCGCAGCTGATTTATTTCAGGCTGCGGACGCTTCCAGCTGACCTGACACCGTTAACCACTGCTCTTCCAGGCTTTGCAACTCGTCATTCACTGTCTTGAGGCCCTTACCGAATTCGGCGATTTCAGTCGGGTGGTGGGCCTTGGTCAAGTGGACCTCCAGTGCAGCGCCCTCCGTGTTGAGCACGGCCATGCGGGATTCGATGTCCTCCAGCTGGCGTTTGAGTGTGCCTTTGGCCGCCGGCTTGGGTTTGGCTGGCGCAGGCGCGCTGGCCAGCGCTTTTCGCTCGGCCTTGGCGGCAGCGCTGCTGGCTTCCTTGATGAGTTCACGCTGGCGTTTGGCTTCATCGAGCAGGTAGCGCTGGTAGTCGTCCAAGTCACCATCAAAAGGTTCTACGCCACCGTGGGAGACCATCCAGAATTCATCGCACACGGCGCGTAAGAGTGCGCGGTCATGGCTGACCAGCATCACGGTGCCTTCAAATTCATTGAGTGCCATGGCCAAGGCTTCGCGTGTGGCCAAGTCCAGGTGGTTGGTGGGCTCATCGAGCAGCAGCAGGTTGGGGCGTTGCCATACGATCATGCAGAGCACCAGGCGGGCTTTTTCGCCGCCGCTCATGCTGCCCACAGCCTGCTTGACCATGTCGCCTCCAAAGTTGAAGGTGCCCAAAAAGCTGCGCAGGTCTTGCTCGCGGGTTTGCTGGCCGGCAATCTTGCCTTCAGCGGTCATCTCCTTGACCAGCCTGATCATGTGCTCCAGCGGGTTGTCCGCCGGGCGCAGCACGTCCAGCTCCTGCTGGGCAAAGTAACCAATATTCAGGCCCTTGCCTTCGGTGACTTCACCGCCAATGGGTGCCAGATCGCGCGCCACCGTCTTGACCAGCGTGGATTTACCTTGTCCGTTGGCACCCAGAATGCCGATGCGCTGACCGGCCAACACGGATTTGCTGACGTTGCGCACGATCACGGTCGGTGGGGTGCCTTCGGGCGCGTCTTCAGGGGGCGGGTAGCCAAAACTCACGCCAGACATCGACAACATCGGGTTGGGCAGATTGGCAGGCTCTTTGAATTCGAAGGTGAAGTCCGCATCCGCCAGCAGCGGTGCGATTTTCTCCATGCGGTCCAGCGCCTTGACCCGGCTTTGCGCCTGCTTGGCTTTGGAGGCTTTGGCCTTGAAGCGGGCAATGAACTTTTGCAGGTGGGCAATCTTGTCTTGTTGCTTGGCAAAGGCGTTTTGTTGCAGCGTCATCTGCTCGGCGCGCATGTCTTCAAATTTGCTGTAGTTCCCGCCGTAGCGCACCAGTTTGCCCGCATCAATGTGGAGCGTGACGTTGGTCACGGCGTCCAGAAACTCCCGGTCATGGGAAATCACGACCATGGTGCCTTCGTATTTCTTAAGCCAAGCTTCCAGCCAGACCAGGGCGTCCAAGTCCAGGTGGTTGGTTGGCTCGTCGAGCAGCAACAGGTCGCTGGGGCACATCAGTGCTCGCGCCAGTTGCAGGCGCATGCGCCAGCCGCCCGAAAAACTGTTGACCGGGTTGGTGAGCTCGGTGGTTTTAAAGCCCAAACCCTGAATCAACGCCTGCGCGCGAGCCGGTGCGTCGTGGGCGCCTGCGTCTTGCAGTGCCATATAGGCATTGGCCATGCGCTCGTAGTCTTCAGTGGCTTCGGAGGCGGCGACCTCGTTTTGCGCAGCCAACAGATTGACGTCGCCTTCCACCACAAAGTCGGTGGCGCTTTGGTCGGTCTCGGGCATGTCCTGGGCCACCTGGCCCATGCGCCATTGGCTGGGAATAAAGTATTCGCCGCCGTCTTCGTGCAGGGAGCCGTTGAGCAGCGCGAACAGGGAGGACTTGCCCGCGCCATTGCGCCCGACCAGACCGACTTTTTCGCCGGGATTCATGGTGACGGTGGCGCCGTCGAGCAGGACCTTGGCGCCGCGGCGCAATATGACGTTTTTAAGAGTGATCAAGAGAATCGTTTCGTTTCAGGTTTTTAATAAGTTCGTGGCGCGTCACCAGCAGCACCTGGTCTTCACCGGCGCTGGTGTCGAGCCAGATGACGTCCAGCCCGGGAAAGGCGGCGTCAAAATAGGCCTGTTCGTTGCCAATCTCCAGCACCAGCACGGCGTGTTCGCTCATGTGGGCGGGGGCATCCAGGATCAGTTGTCGAATGAAGTCCATGCCGTCGGTGCCGCCCAAGGCGTTGCCACTGAGGGCCAGCGCTGGTTCGGCCTGGTATTCGGCGGGCAGGGCAGCCATGCTGCGAGCGTTGACATAGGGCGGATTGCACAAGATCAGATCAAACGGCCCGCCCACAGAGGTCAGGCCGTCCGAGGGCAACAGGGTGATGCAGTCCTGCAGTTCGTGTTTGTCCACGTTAATGCGGGCTACGGCCAGCGCCTCGGTGGAAATGTCAGAGGCGGTAACGACGGCGTCCGCGTAAGCCATGGCGGCCAGTACGGCCAGGCTGCCGTTGCCGGTGCAGAGGTCCAATACGCGCAGGGGCCCTTGCGCATCCGTCTGAGCGTGATGGGGCATTTGCTGCAGCCAGTAGTCCAGGCTGCCCGCCGCCAGCAATTCGGCAATCAGGGAGCGCGGCACGATGGCGCGCTCGTCTACATAAAACGCCACACCCTGCAACCAGGCTTCGTGGGTCAGATAGGCAGCGGGCTTGCGGGATTCGATCCTTGCTCTCAAAAGAGAAGCTACCTGATCTTGCTCTACGCCGGCTAGAGGCTGATTTGCCACTAAAGTCAGGTCTTGCGGGTCGCCATCGAGTGGCGTATCCAGCGGCAGGCCCAATTGCCACAGCACGAGCCAGGCAGCTTCGTCAAAGGCGTTGGTGGTGCCATGCCCAAAGGACACGCCCGCGTCTTGCAACTGCTGTGCTGCGGCTTCAATGAGTTGCAGGGCGGTCATGGTGTCAGGCCTGCGTCCAGCTTTTCCAGCACGCGCCGGTAAATGTTCTTCAGGGGCTCAATGTCGGCCACTGGCAGGTGCTCATTGATTTTGTGGATGGTGGCGTTGGTCGGCCCCAACTCGATGACCTGCGGGCAGATTTTGGCAATAAAGCGACCATCGCTGGTGCCGCCGGTGGTGGACAGCACGGTCTCGATGCCAGTCTCTTGACGGATGGCCTCGCACACGGCATCGACCAGCGTGCCGGGCGGGGTGAGAAAGGGCAGGCCGCCGATGGTCCAGGCCAAGTCAAAGTCCAAACCATGCTGGTCCAGCACCGCTTGCAAACGCGCTTGCAGTCCCTCAGGCGTGGACTCGGTGGAGAACCGGAAGTTGAAGTCAATCACCACCGTGCCCGGAATCACGTTGCTGGCGCCTGTGCCGCCATGGATGTTGCTGACCTGCCAACTGGTCGGCGGGAAAAAGGCGTTGCCGTTGTCCCATACCACGCCCACCAGTTCAGCCAAGGCAGGGGCCACCAGATGAATCGGGTTTTTGGCCAGGTGCGGGTAGGCAATGTGGCCCTGAACGCCCTTGACCGTAAGCTTGCCGCTCATGGTGCCGCGCCGGCCGTTCTTGATCATATCGCCCGTGCGCTCCACCGAGGTGGGCTCGCCGACGATGCAATAGTCCACCACCTCGCCGCGCGCCTGGAGCACCTCGCAGACGACTACCGTGCCGTCAAGGGCCGGACCTTCTTCGTCGCTCGTCAGTAAAAAACCGATCGACAGGGCGGTGTCGGGGTGGGCAGCCACAAATTCTTCGGTGGCCACCACAAAGGCAGCCAGCGAGGTTTTCATGT
>JBIIVW010000255.1:0-4713 GCA_044339205.1 Rhodoferax sp.
AAGCCAAGTACGCCAAGCAATTGCCCAAGTTGAACCTGTTCACCATTGAAGAAGCGTTTGGCGGCTGGGCCAAGGCCGACAAAGACCACTTTGCCGATGGCGGCAGCTTTGATCAGATTTACACCAAAAAATAAGCCAGCGCTGTCACACATCACGCCATCAGGGAATACATCATGACCGTTCTATTGATTGCAGGGAGCCCCTCGGAGAAATCGCGCTCTGCTGCGCTGCTCGACGGCGTGCAACAGCGTCTGCACGCCCGGGGTGCCCATGTGGAGCGGCTGCAAATCCGCGACCTCTCACCCCAAGCCTTGATCCTGGCCGACTTTGGCCACCGTTCGATCAGCCATGCCACGGGCCGCGTGGCGGCGGCCGACGTGATCGTGGTGGCCACACCCGTCTATAAAGCCGCCTACAGCGGCGTCTTGAAAGTGTTTTTGGATCTGCTGCCGCAAACCGCGTTGCAAGGCAAGACCGTACTTCCACTGGCCACCGGGGGCAGCCCGAATCACATGCTGGCGCTGGACTATGCGCTGCGCCCCGTACTGCAATCGCTGGGGGCCAAACACATCCTGCCCGGCATCTACGCCACCGATGCGCAGGTCACGCTCGGCGAGAACGGCGCCTACCAGATCGCCGCAGACATTGGCGCCCGGCTCGACGAAGCCGTGCACACGCTGATCACCGAAACCTTGCGACCCGTGCTCGCACCTGCGGGCCAATTCGCCTCAGTGCAGTTCTCGCAAGTGCGATGTAGCGTGTAGACGCACTCCGGCGGCTCGCCAATCAGATCGCGAGCCGGCGATTCCCCAATTCCAATTTTTGTAAACCGCATGAGCGGCAAGGGAGAAGCCTTGCCGTCTCTCATCGAAAGAAACGCCATGACTCACCGCAACTCCTTCAATCGCCGACAAATTCTCGCCTCCGCCGTCGCAGCCACCGCGCTGGGCGGGCCCGGCTTTGCATGGGCCCAAAAACCCTCTCGCACTTTGCGCATCGGCCACCAGAAAGGCTGGCTGTCCATCCTCAAAGCCCGCGGCACGCTGGAAAAGCGGCTGGCTCCCTTGAGGATCAATGTCACCTGGACCGAATTCAACGCCGGCCCCGTGCAACTTGAAGCGCTGAATGTCGGTGCGATTGACTTTGGCGATGTGGGTGAAGCCCCACCCATCTTTGCCCAGGCCGCTGGCGCGCCGCTGGTCTATGTCGGGGTGACGGTCCCGCGCCCCAAACTTGAGGCCATCATCGTGCCCAAGGACTCGGCCATCAAAACCATTGCTGACCTAAAGGGCAAGAAAATTGCCTTCAACAAGGGCTCCAACGTCCATTATTTTCTGGTCAAGCTGCTGGAGAAAAATGGCCTGAAATATGGCGATGTGCAGTCCATCTTTTTGCCACCGGCCGATGCCCGTGCCGCCTTTCAAAAAGGGGCTGTGGATGCCTGGATCATCTGGGACCCGTTCCTGGCAGCAGCCCAAAAAACCCTGGAAGCCCGCATTCTGGTGGATGCCACGGGCGTGGTGAACAACCGTGGTTACTACTTTTCATCGCGGGACTTTGCCACCCAAAATATCGACGCACTGAAGATCGCCATCGAAGAAATCAACGTCATTGATACCTGGGCGTCAAAAAACCAGGCTGCAGCGGCCACAGAACTGTCTGCTGTACTCGGGCTTGACAAGAGCATCACCGAGCTTTACCTGAGCCGTGCCGCCTACGGCACGACCCCGGTTACACGCGACATCCTGGCCGAACAACAAGTGATTGCAGACACCTTTTTTGAGCTCAAGTTGATCCCAAAAAAGCTCAATCTGCTGCACGCCGCACCGGTGAATCTGACATGACACAGCCCCAGATAGCGCGGCGAATACTCGCTATCACTGCTGGCCTGTGGGGCGTGTCTCCCGCAGTCCGCTCGTACACCCCATTTCTCTACAGCATATGAAAATTTTCTGGTTCATCCCCACCCACGGTGACAGCCGCTATTTGGGTACCGCCGAGGGCGCTCGCGAGGTCAACCTCAACTACCTCAAGCAGGTTGCCCAAGCCGCTGACAGCCTGGGCTATGAAGGCGTCTTGATCCCCACGGGGCGCTCATGTGAAGACCCCTGGGTGGTGGCCTCCAGCCTGTTGTCGGTGACCACGCGGCTCAAATTTTTGGTCGCCGTGCGCCCCGGGCTGCACCAGCCCGCACTGGCCGCCCGCATGGCTGCGACCTTTGACCGCCTGAGCGGGGGGCGCCTGCTGGTGAATCTGGTCACCGGCGGTGACCAGACCGAGCTGGAAGGCGACGGCGTGTACCTGGACCATGCCCAGCGTTATGAGCAGTCGGCCGAGTTCATCCGCATCTGGCGAGAAATTTTGGCACGCAGCCATACCGGTGAGACGTTCGACTACGAGGGAAAGCACCTCAGCGTCAAAGGCGCCAAGCTGCTGTATCCACCTGTTCAGCACCCGCATCCGCCGGTGTACTTTGGCGGCTCATCGGCCGCTGCGCACGAACTGGCTGCCGAGCAAGTAGAGACCTACCTCACCTGGGGCGAGCCCCCCGCGGAGGTCGCCAAGAAAGTGGCTGATGTGCGCGCGCGTGCCGCCAAACTGGGACGCACTGTCAAATTCGGCATCCGCCTGCATGTGATCGTGCGCGAAACCGAGGCACAGGCCTGGCAAGCTGCTGAAGATCTCATCAGCCGGGTGGATGACGACACGGTGAACCGCGCCCAGGCTGTGTTTTCGCGCATGGATTCCGAGGGGCAACGCCGGATGGCGGCCCTGCACGCAGGGGGCGCCAAGCGTGGCCGCGCTGACCTGGAAATCAGTCCCAACCTGTGGGCTGGGGTGGGCTTGGTACGCGGCGGTGCCGGTACGGCGCTGGTGGGCGACCCCAAGACGGTAGCGGCCCGCATTGAGGAATACGCCGCACTCAGACTGGACACCTTCGTGCTGTCTGGCTACCCGCATCTCGAAGAAGCCTATCGCTTTGCCGAATTGGTGTTTCCGTTGCTGCCCGTTCACGTCCAGGAAAAACTAGGTGGCCAGGCACTCACGGGGCCATTTGGTGAGGTGGTTGGCAACAACTATGTACCTCCATCTCCCCAAAAGGCTGCGCCATGACAACCCAATTGCGAGAATTGCAGGTCACCCCCGTGACCGACAGCATTGAACTACCCGGCTTCGGCTCGCCAAGCGGACTCGGGCCAAGCTGGCTGTCGGCCGCGCAGTTCGGGCGCTTTGCTGCTGCCGTTGGTCAACGCCTGCTGCCCTGGTTGGTGCCGCTGGTCCTCATCGCCGCATGGCAAATCGGCTCCAGCCTGGGCTGGCTCTCCAACCGGGTGTTGCCCGCTCCGCTGGGGGTCATTACCGCGGCATGGACTCTGGCGGCGTCTGGCGAACTCGCCACCCATGTGTCGGTCAGTGCCGGCCGGGCTTTGACCGGGTTGGCGGTGGGTGGTGGGCTGGGCCTCGTGCTGGGCTTGTTGACGGGGTCCGTGCGCATTGCCGAGACCTTGCTGGACTCCACCATCCAGATGGTGCGCAACATCCCGGCGCTGGCGCTGATTCCGCTGGTCATTCTGTGGTTTGGCATTGACGAGACGGCCAAGCTGTTTTTGATCTCGGTGTCAGTCTTTTTCCCGATCTACCTCAACACCTTTCACGGCATTCGCAATGTGGACCCCGGTTTGATCGAGATGGGCAGAACCTATGGCCTGTCTACGTGGCAGCTCTACACCCAGATCATTTTGCCGGGCGCGGTGTCCAGCATTCTGGTGGGGCTGCGCTTTTCGCTCGGCCTGATGTGGGTGATTTTGATCGTGGCCGAAACCATCTCGGCCCAGGCCGGCATTGGCTACCTGACCATGAATGCGCGTGAGTTTTTGCAGACTGACATCGTGCTGGTGGGCATTCTGCTTTACGCCCTGCTGGGCAAGCTGGCCGATGTGTTTGCCAAGGGTCTGGAGCGTTACTGGCTGCGCTGGCACCCGGGTTACCAGCTGCCCTGAATACAGATGGGTAAACATAGATATGCTACATATTTAGTAGCTAATAAGCAATATAAAACGCCGGCTGGAGGCCATTTTGACTACTAAACCCCTTGAATCTGCCGGGCGCGGCGTACCCGTGGTGGTCCATCAACTGACCAAACGCTACGGCCCACGTGAAGTACTGCGCCAAGCCGAACTCACGATTGAGCCCGGCCAGTTTGTGGCCATCGTCGGGCGCAGCGGTTGCGGCAAAAGCACGCTGCTGCGCCTGGTGGCGGGGCTGGAAAACGCCTCAGGTGGCAGCATCACAGTCAACGGCAAGCCCTTGGCTGGCCTGTCTGATGACACCCGCATCATGTTTCAGGAAGCCCGCCTGCTGCCCTGGAAGCGCGTCATTGACAACGTGGCGCTCGGGCTACCCAAAGACCAGCTCGGCGCAGCACTGGAGGTGCTCAAGAAAGTGGGCCTGGCCGACCGCGCCAACGACTGGCCGGCGCGCCTCTCGGGTGGGCAACGCCAGCGCGTCGCCTTGGCCCGTGCGCTGGTCCACAACCCGCGCTTGCTGCTGCTGGACGAGCCACTGGGCGCGCTGGATGCCCTGACCCGCATTGAAATGCACCGACTGATTGAAGGCCTGTGGCAGGCCAGCGGCTTTACGGCCTTGCTGGTCACGCACGACGTGCAAGAGGCGGTGGCTCTGGCCGACCGGGTGATCCTGATTGAGGACGGC
>JBIIVW010000070.1:0-15825 GCA_044339205.1 Rhodoferax sp.
CAGGCACACGACGCTCTTGCAGTGCGGAACGCAATTCGGCGCGTCGGCGCTCCTGCGCCGGCGGATGAGCCGGTCCGCCGCGGGCAAACGACGGCTCCGCGCCCGCCGTTGAAAGTAGAAAAAAGTGTAAAGCAAATAATTCAAAGTACCGCATGAGTCGAAGATAACGCCAAACGGGTGCGTGCTGAGCTGTTAGCGACAGCGACTGCCCCTTTGCGGGCAACAGGTGTAACAGTGTGTCAAAGCCCAAGCCCTATTTTTGAATTTGGGGCCCGAACCCTGCAAAATGGGCTTTGTTACAAATTCAGGGACGTCAACATGAGTCAACCCACCCACCGCTGCGACAAGATTTTGGTCGTCGACGACGACGCCCGTATCCGGGATCTGTTGCGACGCTACCTCACCCAGGAAGGCTTTGAAGTCCTTCAAGCCGAGGACGGCAAGTCGCTCACCCGCATTCTGCTGCGCGACACTGTGGACCTGATCGTGCTGGACCTGATGATGCCGGGCGAAGACGGCTTGTCCATTTGCCGCCGCCTGCGTGCCGCCAACGACCGCACGCCCATCATCATGCTTACAGCCAAAGGCGAGGACGTAGACCGGATCGTCGGGCTGGAGGTAGGCGCAGACGACTACCTGGGCAAACCCTTCAACCCGCGCGAGTTGCTGGCCCGCATTCACGCGGTGCTGCGTCGCCGCCCCCTCACCGAAGCCCCTGGCTCCCCGTCGACTGAAAACGAGGTGGTGAGCTTCGGACCCTTTGTGTTTGACCTGGGTGCACGTACGCTGCGCCGTGACAGCGACGACCTACCTTTAACCACCGGCGAGTTCGCCATGCTCAAGGCCTTGGTGCGCCACCCGCGCCAGCCCCTGTCGCGCGAAAAGCTGGCCCAACTGGCGCGAGGCCGGGAGTTCGAGCCGTTTGATCGCAGCCTGGACGTTCAGGTCTCCCGACTGCGCAAGCTCATCGAAGTGGATGCCGCCTCGCCCCGCTACATTCAGACGGTATGGGGCGTGGGCTATGTCTTTGTGCCGGACGGCGCGGGTTGATCACCTTGGAGAAAAGACGCCCGGCCCCACCGGACATCACCCTGCCGATGGGTCTGGAGCCGCTGAACCGTGGCTCCAAGTCGCGCAGCCGTCTGGATGTAAGCCTCTTCTGGCGCACGTTTTTTCTACTTGCGCTGCTGCTGGTAGGCAGCATCCTGGCGTGGCTGCAGACGCTGCGGGCACTCGAATTTGAGCCCCGAGCGGTTCAGACAGCGCAACAGTTAGCCTCCCTGGTCAACCTGAGCCGTGCTGCCCTGATTCACTCCGACGCCATCAACCGGGTGTCACTGATCAAAACCATGACCGAGCAGGAAGGCGTGCGCATCGTGCCGCGTGAACCTGGTGACACGTTTGAGCCCTTTGATACCGACGCGCTGGGCCAGCGTATTGCGCTAGAACTGACCGCCCGTCTGGGCCCCGGCACCGTGGTGGCCAATAGCGTGAACAAGGCAGAAGGGCTGTGGGTCGGCTTTGTCATCGACCAGGACAACTACTGGATGCTCACCAACCGCGCTCGGTTTGACCGCAACGCCAGCAGCACCTGGCTGATCTGGCTGATGACCGCTGCCGCACTCTCCCTGGCCGGTGCTGCCCTGATCGCACGACTCATCAATCTGCCGCTCAAGCAACTGTCGCATGCGGCAGGCCGGGTGCGTGAAGGAGATTTTGAGGCCAGTTCGCTGGATGAAACCGTCGTGACCAGCGAAATCCGGGCGGTCAATATCGGGTTCAACCGCATGACCCAGAAGCTCGCCAAGATCGACATGGACCGGGCCATCATGCTGGCCGGCATTTCCCATGACCTTCGCACGCCACTGGCTCGCCTGCGCCTGGAGACCGAGCTGAGCGTATCAGACCCCGAGGCACGGGCCAACATGGCGGCCGACATTGCGCAGCTGGACGCCATCATCGGCAAGTTTCTGGACTACGCCCGCCCGGGCGAGGCTCGCCTCAGGCCAGTCTCACTGCGTGAAGTCGTTGATGCCAGCCTGTTCAGCATGCGCCACTGCAGCGACATGCAATTCAACCTGGACTTACCCGAGGATCTGGTGGTGATGGTGGACGAAGTCGAGCTAGGGCGCGTGCTCACCAACCTGATCGAAAACGCGCGTCGATACGGCAAAACGCCCGAGACGGGAGTTGCCATCGTCGACATTTCCGCCAAGGCCCGCGATAAATGGGTTCTGCTGCGCGTTCGGGACCATGGTCCGGGTGTGCCGGACGCCCAGCTAGCCCAACTGACCAAGCCGTTTTACCGGGGAGAAGAAGCCCGCACCGAGGCTAACGGCGCCGGCCTCGGGCTGTCCATTGTGGAAAAAACGATTGACCGCATGGGCGGTACTTTTAACCTGAGCAACACGTCCTCCGGCGGACTGGCGGCCAACATCAAGCTGCAGCGCGCACCCAAAACCTGATTTATCTGAGGTTCCAGGCGCCAGCGCTGTACTGGATACCTAACGGCGCTTAGCCTTGAAATTCGTAACCGCTGCCGGCTTGCTGCCGTTGTCGCGCGGTGGCAGGCCCGTATGCTGGGTCAACAGTCGCCCTTTTTCCACGGCGCTCCCGGTAGTCGATTGACTCGCCTTGACGGTGGAATTCTTCCGCCGCGCACTGCTGTAGTTGCCATCGGTGAGCGGCTGAAAGGTCGGAATCAGGTGGTGCTTGCCGTTGCCGATGAGATCGGCGCGGCCCATGGTCTTGAGGGCTTCGCGCAAGAGCGGCCAGTTGTTGGCATCGTGGTAGCGCAAAAAGGCCTTGTGCAGGCGTCGGCGTTTCTCGCCGCGCACGATGTCCACGGTCTCGCTGTCGCGGGTGACCTTGCGCAGCGGGTTCTTGTTGGTGTGGTACATCGCCGTGGCCGTGGCCATCGGGCTGGGATAGAAGGTTTGCACCTGGTCGGCCCGGAAACCACTCTTTTTGAGCCAGATGGCCAGATTCATCATGTCTTCGTCGCTGGTGCCGGGATGGGCTGCGATGAAGTAGGGAATCAAAAACTGCTTCTTTCCCGCTTCCAGGCTGAACTTCTCGAACAAGGTTTTGAACTTGTCATAAGAGCCAATGCCGGGCTTCATCATCTTGGTGAGCGGGCCTTGCTCGGTATGCTCGGGCGCGATTTTAAGGTAGCCGCCCACATGGTGTGTGACCAGTTCCTTGACGTACTCCGGGCTTTGCACGGCCAGGTCGTAGCGCAAGCCGGAGCTGATCAAAATCTTTTTAATGCCTTTCAGCGCCCTGCCCCGGCGGTACATTTTGATGAGTGGGGCGTGGTCAGTGGTCAGGTTCTGGCAAATGCCGGGGTACACGCAGCTGGGCTTGCGGCACGCGGCCTCAATCTCGGGGCTGCGACAACCCAGGCGGTACATATTGGCCGTGGGCCCGCCCAGGTCGGAAATGGTGCCGGTGAAACCCTTCACCTTGTCGCGAATGTCCTCGATTTCCTTGATAACCGAGTCCTCCGAGCGACTCTGGATGATGCGCCCCTCATGCTCGGTGATCGAGCAAAAAGTGCAGCCGCCAAAGCAGCCGCGCATGATGTTGATGCTGAAGCGGATCATCTCCCACGCCGGAATCTTGGTGACCCCGTCATGGCTGCCAGCTTCATCCGCGTAGGCGGGGTGCGGGCTGCGCGCATACGGCAGGTCAAACACCATGTCCATCTCGGCGGTAGTCAGGGGAATGGGCGGCGGGGTGATCCACACGTCCCGCGCTGTCACGCCTTCGCCGTGCGCCTGCACCAGTGCACGGGCATTGCCGGGGTTGGTCTCCAGGTGCAGCACGCGGTTGGCGTGGGCATACAGCACCGCGTCACTCTTGACCTGCTCATAGCTGGGCAGGCGAATCACCGAGCGGTCACGAGGCGGTACTTTGAGCTTGCCGATCAGCGCCGGGTTGGGCATGAAGGTCAGCGGTTTGATGGCCGGATTCACCTCTGATTTAATACCTTTTTGGCCTATAGCCGACATATCAATTGGCTTGGATGCATCAACTTGTATAGCATCTTCCTTGCTACAGACGCCGCCTTTTTCAGCGGCCTGCTCGCTGGTGGTCATGTAGGGGTTGACGTGCGACTCCACCCGGCCCGGCTCGTCCACGCTGGTGGAGTCTATCTCCATCCAGCCCCGACCAGTTTCGTCGTCCGGGCGGCGGACAAAGACGGTGCCGCGCACATCGGTGATGTGCTCGACCGGCTCGCGAGCGGCCAGGCGGTGGGCAATCTCCACAATGGCGCGTTCGGCGTTACCGTACAAAAGCAAATCGCACTTGGCATCCACTACGATGGAGCGGCGCACCTTGTCGCTCCAGTAATCGTAATGGGCAATACGGCGCAAGCTGCCTTCAATCCCCCCCAAAATGATGGGCACGTCCTTGAAGGCCTCGCGGCAGCGCTGGCTGTACACAATGGCGGCGCGGTCCGGGCGCTTGCCACCCACGTCACCCGGTGTGTAGGCATCATCGCTCCGGATCTTGCGGTCCGCCGTGTAGCGGTTGATCATCGAATCCATGTTGCCTGCCGTCACGCCCCAAAACAAATTGGGCTTGCCCAATACCTTGAACGGGTCCGCGCTTTGCCAATCGGGCTGGGCGATGATGCCCACCCGGAAGCCCTGAGCCTCCAGCATGCGGCCAATCACCGCCATGCCAAAACTGGGGTGGTCCACATACGCATCCCCTGTGACCAGGATGATGTCGCAGCTGTCCCAGCCTAATTTATCCATCTCCGCACGGCTCATGGGCAGGAAACCCGCCGTACCAAAACGGGCCGCCCAGTACTTGCGGTAGCTGGACAACGGCTTGGCGGCGCGCGCGAAAAAAGAGACGTCAACGGGGGCGTTCATAGGAAAGCTCAGAGGGGGGAAGGCACACAGTGTACGGTTTTACGTTTGACACCTCCCTTGCAGGGGATACCGAAGCGTGTTGCTCATCGCTCGCAGCAGCGGGGTTGTGATCATCCGGGGCAAGGACAGGAGCCATGGAACCCAGAAAATGGGCGAAAAACGGGGGCCGGAAGTTGAGCGATGGCTAAAGTCCGAGGATTGGAAGAAGATAATTATTGATGGACGGGGTACAACTACTGACGTAAATTGACTCCGTCAAGAATTTTAGGTTGAGGGTTATCGCCATGCTGAATTTTTTGCCCCCCGTTCTGGTGGGTGTTGTTGCCACGCTGCTGATGGTGTTGAACGCCCTGTTTTGGGTGCCCATCCTGCTGCTGGTCTCCATCGTGAAACTGATTGTTCCGCTCAAAAAGGTGCGTCTGTTGATCGACCCGGTCTTGCTGCGCATCGCCGAGGCCTGGATTTCGGGCAACAGCGCCTGGATGGCGCTGACCCAGCGCACAGAGTGGGATGTGCAAGGCGTTGAGGGGCTGAACCCGCGCAGCTGGTACCTGGTCAATTGCAACCACCAGTCGTGGGTGGACATTTTGGTGCTACAGCACCTGCTGAACCGGCGCATTCCCCTGCTCAAGTTTTTTCTCAAACACCAGCTGATCTGGGTGCCGGTGATGGGGCTGGCCTGGTGGGCGCTGGAGTTTCCGTTCATGCGCCGGCACAGCGAAGAGTTCTTGAAAAAACACCCCGAGATGCGCGGCAAAGACCAGGAAACCACCCGCAAGGCCTGCGAAAAATACGCCCTCATTCCGACCAGCGTGATGAATTTTCTGGAAGGCACCCGCTTCACAGCCGACAAACACCAGCGCCAAAACTCACCCTACAAACACCTGCTTAAACCCAAGGCCGGCGGCATTGCGCTGGCCCTGAACGCCATGGGGAATAAGTTTCAGGCGATTCTGGATGTGACCATCGTGTACCCCGACGGAGCACCTGATTTCTGGCAGTTTCTCACCGGCAAGGTCCATCGCATAACCGTGCGGGTGCGTAGCCTGCCTATACCCAGGGAACTGGCACAAGGGGACTACGCAGGCAACCCCGCCGTGCGCGAGGCCTATCAACAGTGGGTGCATCAGATGTGGCTGAACAAAGACGCGCAGATCGAGTCACTCCTTCAAGACAAGACAGCGCCATGACCCTGATCCAGCGCTGGACGCCCCACTGGGTCAGCCACTACCGGCGTGAACACCTGTCCGACGACCTGATCGCCGGCCTGATAGTCACCGTGTTGGTCATCCCGCAGAGCCTGGCCTACGCGCTGCTCGCCGGCTTGCCGCCGCAGGTGGGCTTGTACGCCAGTATCTTTCCGGTCATTGCCTACGCCCTGCTGGGCAGCAGCATGACGCAGGCCGTAGGGCCGGTAGCCATCACCGCCATCATGACCTTTGCGGTGCTGTCGCCCCTGGCATCGCCGGGCAGCCCGCAGTACCTGATGTTGGCCGCCACGCTGTCGCTTTTTTCGGGAGTGGTGGTGCTGATTTTTGGCGCCTTGCGGTTGGGGTTTTTGTCGCAACTCTTGAGCCGCCCGGTTATCAGTGGCTTTATATCGGGGTCTGCCGTCCTGATCGTGCTAAGTCAGATCAAATTCTTGCTGGGCATCTCGCCTCAAGGCAGCAACAGCTGGCAGGTGCTGGTCTCGCTGCTTGAAAATTATTCAAAAACCAACCAGGTCACGTTGGCCATCGGCGCCACCGCTCTGGTATTGCTATATGCCGCCAGGCGATGGCTGGTAAGCGGGCTGATGCGGGTGGGCGTGGCCAAAAGGCGGGCCGAATTTGCTGTTCGCTTGACGCCATTGGCCGTCCTGGTCGTCGCCACGGGCGTCGTCATCGCGCTGGAACTGGATGTGAAGCGCGGTGTGGCGGTGGTCGGCGAGGTCAAGGAGGGGCTGGCCTCCTTCACGTTTTTCATGCCCAACCCCCAAATGCTGGAACTGCTGGTGGGACCAGCACTCATTCTGGCCTTGATCGGCATGGTGCAAAACATCACCATGGCGCAGGCGCTGGCCATTCGGCGTCGCGAAAAGGTGGACGCCAACCGCGAGTTGATGGGCCTGGGGGCCGCCAACATCACGGCCGCTTTTTATGGTGGCATGCCGGTAGGTGGAGGCTTGTCAAGATCGGCTGTGAATACCGCTGCCGGGGCACAGAGCCCGTTGGCCAGCATCGTGTCGGCCTTGAGCATGCTGGCCATTGTGGCCCTGGGCACCCACTGGCTAGCCAAACTACCGCTGGCCGTGCTAGCCGCCAGCATTGTGGTGGCCGCCATCAGCATGGTGGATGTGCAGGCTTTCAAACAAGCCTGGGCCTATGACCGTGCGGACGCGTTGGCGCTGCTGGGCACCGCTTTGGGCGTGCTGGTGCTGGGCATCCAACTTGGCATTGCGGTAGGTATCGGCCTGTCGCTGGCCGCGCTGCTGCTGCGCGCCAGCACCCCCCACATTGCCGTGATTGGCCGAATCCACGGCACCGAGCATTTCCGCAACGTGGAACGACATGGCGTTGAAACCCTGCCAGGCGTGCTGTTTTTGCGCATTGACGAAAGCTTGTTCTTCGGCAACCTCAGCGCAGTGGAAGCCCGGCTGACCCTGGAGTTGGAGAAGTCACCCGACACGCATGACCTGGTCCTGATCTTGAGCGCCGTCAACCGGATTGACACCACCGCCATGGAAGTACTCACCGATCTGAACCGCGAACTGGCCGAACATGGCGTTCGCCTGCACTTGGCTGAAGTGAAGGGCCCGGTACAGGACCGGTTGGAGAAATCACCGCTGTGGCCCGCTTTGTCGGGGTCGGTCCATCTGTCGGTCAATGAGGCCTTTGAGTCGTTCAAGACCTGACTATTCAAATGGATAGAACAGAGTCGTCAATTAAAGGTAAACATTTTTCAATGATTGCTTCATAAACTAAAGGCATGAGCAACACCCATAGGCATATTTTGAACACCACTTTGTCTGCATCACTTCTGAGCCTGGGCGATTTGGCAGAAGCTGCGTCGACCTCACCCATCAGACGGATGCCATCTATTTTTGTAGGGCACGGCAGCCCCATGAACGCCGTGCAAACCAATGATTTCACGCGCATGTTGCAAAAGTGGGGGGCCAATATTGGCCGGCCAACCGCGATTTTAGTGGTTTCGGCTCACTGGTTGACCCAGAACGAAACCAAAGTGGCAGTTCAGGCGCAGCCCAAAACGATCCACGACTTTGGCGGATTCCCCCAAAGTCTGTTTGACATGCAATACCCGGCGCCCGGGTCCCCCGCGTTTGCAAAGCTTGCGGCCAGTTCGCTCGCTGCGCAGGGTGCCAAGCCCTCAGAAGACTGGGGCCTGGACCATGGCGCCTGGTCCGTCCTGCACCACATGTACCCCAAGGCCGACATCCCCGTGTTTCAGGTCTCCATCGACTATGCCAAAGACGGTGACTACCATTTGGCTGTGGGCAAAGCACTGTCCGCATTGCGAGACAAGGGTATCCTGATTCTGGGGAGCGGCAATGTCGTGCACAACCTGCGCGCGCTCGACGTGGGTACACCAGATGGCGCAAGCGCATCACGCCCTTGGGCCCAGTCTTTCGACGATGCCGTTAAAAACGCCTTGACAGCAAAAAACACGAAGGCCCTGGTCAACTATTCGGCCCTTGACCCTGGCGCCCGTATGGCCGTTCCCACACCAGACCATTACTGGCCTCTGTTGTACGCGGTGGGTGCCGCGCAAGATGGCGAAAGCGCAACATTTGTCTACGAGGGGTTCCAGTTGGGGACCCTGAGCATGCGCTGTGTGCAATGGGGGTAGCGACTTCTTAGGCGGCGCACTGTATGAGGGTTACAGAGGCCACCGTGCCTGGTTAGCCAAACTTGGGGCTTCAGGACGAACCATCCAATAAATTACCGTCGTGTTGCACTTGGATTTGAGGTCGCCAAGGCGAAGGGAGTATGTGACAGCGCCTAAAAAAAATCGACATCTGCGCCCGCATGCCGCCAGGCTAATGGCCGCTTCAAGACCCCAGTCACCGCCCGGTTTCAGGGCAGCACACCGGGGTATTTAATGCCATATCGATGGCGCCCATCAAATCGGGCAGATTGTAAGGTTTGGTCAAATAACTTAAAAAACCAGCCTTCAAACCTCGTTCTATTTGATGCGGGTAAGCATCTGATGAAAGTGCGATCACCGGCAGGTAACGAGTTTTTGAGTTGTCACGCAATGCAGCAAAAAAATTGCAACTATCCATTTCAGAAAAACCTATACCCATCAAGATAACGTCAGGCAACAAGGTACGCGCCATATCGATTGCCTGTTGACCCGTGGTCGCTGTCACTAATTTCAGGTCACGGCGTCGATCAATGATGTGCTTCATCAAGAGCCTATTGGCCGGAGAGGCCTCAACGTTGAGCACAATCCGATATGACCCCGTGACCTCATCTGGTTCCGAGAGGTGACTTCGATCAGTGTCCTGCATGTTGGTTTCTCCCGTTGTACTCGTCTGCTATTGACGCGGCATTTCCGCGCGTTTGGCACCCAAGCCTGTCCGAACCCTCAAACAAGGTCCATGTCAATTTCAAGGTTGTTGACAAGCTCTACAGAATGTAGAGAAGTCGAGCGCACATAGCCATGATGTAGATCAATGTGGATTGACATGTCTGCAATCCGGCAGCCGGGTTGGTTAGCCGCCCTTGATGGCGGGCTGTCTTGCTACCCGTGTTCGCAAGCACACAGACGGACGTTGGGTGCGACGTTGGGTTGCTCCCTTGCGTCACGCCTCCAAAATGCGTGTTAATTTTGACCTGGATATTTTTACCGTTGCCATATTGACCGGCCACCTTAACCGCATTGAAGTGCGGGAACGCCATCCGCCCCCACTCAACGCATGTGCTTGAACATCTTCGCCCTGAGCGACTCCACAATGCTCAAACGCCGGGGCCCGGGCACCAATTCCTCACTTGATGACTGCCGCCAGCACCCAATCCATCAAACCGGGCTGGATCGCAGGCCGTAGGCCTTGCCGTTCACAAACAGGTATTCAACCCGCAACACGGCATCGCCCTTTTCCCAGGTAAAGGTAAAACCCAGCATTGAGACAGTGGCACCGGGCTTGATCTCGGCCACCTGCCAGGCTTGCAGCCGGGTCAGCGGGGCGAGCTCGATTTCCCAACGACGGTCGCGGCGGGTGGGCAGCACCGCCCGCGCCAACAGGGCTTTGCCGTCAACCCCGGCGCTTTGCGCGGGCACCGTGCGCTGCGCCAAATCGCCTGGCAAGGCCAGGTTGGCGGGCAGCTCAATCTCCAACTCGGCATGCGGGTTTTGCCAGACCGATTTGATCACCCGGCCTTCGAGGTAAATGGGCCTGTCCTGGTCAAAACTGCTCCAGCCGTGGTGGGCCAGCGCCAGCGGGGCCAGGCCAGCGGCGGGGATAGCCAGCACAGCTTTGATCACATCGCGTCGTTTCATGGGGCAACTCCTGGTTGGGTTAAAGGTAAGCAATCCAGCGTCCACAGGCCACCACGGCCAGCCAGATCAGGGTCGACAGCGCCATTTGTACGCGCGCCAACAGGTCCAACTTATCAAGCGAGCCGCGTCCGTGGAACCACGCCGCATTACACGCTGCCGCCAATAACAACAGCATCTTCAAGGTAAAAGCGCGGTTGCCCAGGAGCTCGCCAGCCTGCGATGCAAACATCAGCAAGCCGGAGGCCGCAGCCATGCCAAATCCAACCAAGGCCAGCCCCAGACTCAGGCGCGCCAGCTCTTTCACAGCCAGGCCCGCACCCAGGCCAAACACCCGCAATTCCAGCAGCACCAAGTTGCCCAACAGCAGGGCGATGCCGCTGATGTGCACCATCTCAAGCGCCGGGTAGGCCCACGGGTGAGACCTCAGCGCGTCAAACATGGGGCGGCCTGTTGGAGAGTAGGCTCAAATTTTTTGGAGATGTTCATCAGGTTCCAAGTAAGCACGCTGACATCACCGGTGAGCTTCAAGGGTTCAGAAACGACATTGGTATCAAGAAGAATCATTCGAAGCCCATGGGTCCTAAGGGTGACTGGTCACCCTCGATCTCAAGATCGAAAACCCCTGCCTGCTGGCCGATTTCAGCCAGCAAAGAACCCAGCTTGATACGCCCCTCAGGGCGGGCAATGCTCTCAAGAATGGCCCGAACTTCAGCCTCGGTGCTTCGACCAGCCATCGCGGCGCGCACACGCAAAGCACGGTGCGTTTCCTCAGGAATGTTGCGGACAGTGATTGATGACATATGGCCTCCTGTTTTAATTGATATCAATGATGGCATCGTACTTATCGTGCCATCACTTTACAAGGTGCCGGGCCCAGCAAGTCACGGCGCTCACCACGACCAAAGTTGTCATCTATCTCGCTTTGAATACGGAAAGCTGACAGCTGAATTGGTAAATACGGTGTACGGATGCAGTCATTTTTGATCTATCCACTCCTAGCCGGCGTATCTATTGCCTTTAAATCAATAAAACAATAGCACCCGTCACCTCCCCCAGCCCCATCGCGTGCATAAAAATTTGCTCCGACAGTTGACTAACTAAAAACCTGTCTGACTGCTAACGCTCTGTGTCCGACAAGCTGATAGCACTTCATTGAGCCTAAAAGATGCGAAGGCAGTAGCCCTGCGTTAGCGCATGCTGTCCGTATTCACGTAGCACGTGCCGCTGCGGATTCAAGTGATTGAAAAGGCGATTACAAAGGACGACTAGACCACCGCTTCCATCGCAATCCGCCGTTGAGCCCGGGCTTGTAAGCAAATCTTAATCTTCAGCGAGATCCAGCGCGATGGCCCTGAAGTTCGCCTCTTCTCGCTCAAAGGCATCAACAACAATAGGGTCAAATTTGGTCCCTCTGAGACTCAAAATATAGTCAACGGCCTCCTGGTGTGTCCACGCACGCTTGTAAACACGCGGCGTGGTCAGGGTGTCGTACACGTCAGCCAGCGCCATCAAGCGTGCGCCCAGCGAGATGGATTTCCCGCTCAAACAGAGTGGATAGCCGGTTCCGTCCCAGTTCTCGTGGTGTTCCCCGGCTAATTTGGCCGCCACAACAAACAGCGAGTCACTTCGTTGCTCTGTGCCGGCCATCACCATGAGAATCGACTCGCCCATGGCAGCGTGTGTGCGCATCACTTTAGTTTCTTCGTCCGTGTGACGACCCGGTTTCAACAAAATATGGTCAGGTATGCCGACCTTGCCCAGATCGTGCATGGGGGTGGCTTTCACAAGAAACTCAATATTCTGATCAGTCAATTCATCCGCATAATGGCCCGCCCCCAGCAGGTGTTGCGCCAATGTCTTGACGTAGAGTTGCGTGCGCTGGGTGTGCAAACCGGTTTCGTTGTCTCGCATAAGCGAAAGTTCGGTCAGAGCGACAATCATCTGGTCACGCCCGAGTTGCGCCGAGTTCTCACTTAATTCTCGGTACTCATCCAGCACAACCTTGAGCTGGCGGTTGACTTCTTCATACTGGGTGACGTCCGTGTAGGTGCGAACCACATCGCCCGATGGCATGGTTTGGGTTTTAACCTCGATGAAACGACCACTTTTATCCTGGCGGAGGTAACGCATGGGAATAGGATCGTTCTTGTTCAGTCCCAAGCTGGCCACATAGTTCCGCCCAGCCCCCTCAACACGGGAAAAATTGGGTCCAAAGTCATCCCTGTCGCTCTGGAACTTAACCACCTCGGACAAAAGCGGTTTGTTCGCCATCCAAGAGCGCGGCAAATCCAATAGGGTGCAGACTTGGTCGTTGGACATCTTGTAACGCCCGTCCTTATCAATCACGCTAATGCCCTGCGACATATTTTGCAGTGCTTTGTCCAACAGGTCCCGGGTCTCGCCCAGTTCTTCAAGGATCTTCTTGTTGAGACGAAAAAACAAGTTGAGCACCACCACAATGAACGAGCCCGAGATCACAGCGCGCATCTGAACCGCCATACCAAGCTCCCAATGCCAAGCCAGGGCCCAGACCGAGACACCTATGGCCAAGCCTCCAGCCAGGGTGGCGAGTCGAACAGGCAGACGCATGAACACCAGAAACATCGCTGCAAGCACCCAGGAATACATCGATGGATCAATGAGCCAGACATTGGCACAAATGCCAGCCAGCACGATCATTGGAATCAGCGCCGGAGTCACCCAAAACTTGCTGCGGGTTTGAAGGCTCCAAAACTCGACGACGACGGCTGCAAAAACCAGGGTTACAGTGGCCGTGCCCAATGAAGTGGGAATCAGTGTCGGATCAAAAAAAACCTTCTGAAAAGCGACTGGGCAACCAGAACCAGAATGATCAAGTCAACTATCTTGTGCACCTTGAGCCAAGGTTGCTGAAGGCTAACTGTCATGACGTTTGCCAGCAAAGCCGCCGACAGGATCTCAACACGGAGCAGGTCGGCGTGTTGTAGTCATCGGTCAAGTGCGTCATTTGAAGGCGCTGCTTCATGTTTTCGTCCTCACAACAGTTGCTGGATACATGACGACTCCCTCAATACGGTCATCATTTGAAGACAAGCATACCCAGCGACTCCGCCAGCATGCCCCCTAAATGGAAGCGAAGCCCAGTAGTTTTGCGTCGCCGGCTTTCGCCGGTTTTACCCTTGGACGACAGACTTAAAGATCAAGTCGGGTCGTTTTAGGCTGGGAATTTTGTCAGACGCACTGAGATACGAGCCATAGGGCCGAACCCGCGGACGGACAAGTCTGCTGTCAAGGTCGGCTCCGGGACGACGTCAAAACGACGATGTTGTGGACCCTGAAGAAAGGCAAGTCATTGCACAACGGTGTGCTCAGTCGCCCGACACCCCCGCTAGCGCATGTGTTTGAACATCTTCGCCCTGAACGACTCCACAATGCTCAAACGCCGGGGCCCGGGCACCAGCTCGAATGACTCACCCGCCGTCAGGGGGCCGGGCTCATCCACCGCCAGATAAAAACCGCAATAACTGTGCTGCGCCATGGCTTTGACAGCTCCACTGAAACCCATAGCCGCATTGAACTTGTAGCAGGGTTCGCGCGGCTGGGTCACCCGCAGCGCACAGTTTTTGAACTTGAGCACATCCCCCACCCACACATCGGCCTCCAGCACGCCTTGCAGGCTGAGGTTCTCGCCCACGGAGCCCAACGGCAGCGCGTCGTCAATGCCGGTCAGACCGGCATCGCCGCGCTGGGCCTGCCAAAACGGATAGTGCTCCGAGGGGTAGGCGTACACGGCCTTGTCAAGACCGCCGTGCACCGACAAATCAGCCTGCTCGTCCCCCATCAAACTCAAGGGCAAGGCTTGCACAGCCCCTGACACGGGCAGCTTGTAAATGGCCGTCAGGATGGAGCGGCCGTTAATCTGGACGCGCCGCGCGGAGGCGGTCTGGATGGAAAGGAGCGTGGGCATGTTGGGTACAAAGTTCCTATTATCCCGGCGTAATTTGGCAGCATCGACGAACCTGGCTGTGGAGAACCCGCACAGACATATGTCAAGTGGACAACGCTGGCTGCGAGTGCGATTGTGCAAACGCCTCGAAATCAGCCAACGGCAGCGGTCGACTGAAATAGTAGCCCTGGTAATTCAGGCAACCCGCGCTGGCCAGAAATTCGCGCTGAGCTTGCGTTTCAACGCCCTCGGCAATGACGCCCAACCCAAGGGCTTTTGCAAGGCCAATGATGGTTTTGGCGATTGCTGCGTCGTTGGGGTTGCTGGCGACATCGCGCACAAAAGTCTGGTCGATCTTCAACTGGTCCAGAGGCAGCAGCTTCAAATAGGCGAGTGACGAAAAGCCGGTACCAAAATCATCCAAAGAAAAAGCAATACCTCGGGTTTTCAGGGCGAGCATCTTGTCGATCACCTGATCCACTTGAGACACTAGCATGCTCTCGGTTAACTCCAGTTTCAAGCGGTGGGGGTTGGCGCCGGTTCGCGTCAGAACATCCTGCACTTGTTCGCAAAAATCCGTTTGTTGAAACTGTCGGGCGCTGACATTGACGGCCAATGTGAGATGCGCCGTGTTCGGCTGCGTCGCCCATAGCGCCAATTGCCTGCAGGCTGCCTCCAGCACCCAGTGACCCAGCGGCAGGATTAGCCCGGTTTCTTCGGCCAAGGGAATGAACTCCGCAGGAGACACCATTCCGCGCTGGGGATGGTGCCAACGCACCAGGGCCTCAGACCCCGTGAGGTGATCACCGTCCATTATCTGAGGTTGGTAAAACAGCATGAATTGCTCTTCCTCAATGGCTTGACGTAAATCGGTCTCAAGCGCCGCACGATTCCTGACCGCAGATTCCATGGTCGGGTCAAAGAAACGGACTCCGTTACGTCCTTCTTCCTTGGCGCGGTACATGGCAAGGTCTGCCTGCTTCATCAGATCGTCAATCGTCTTGGACTGCCCGTCGAACAAGGACACGCCGATACTGGCGGTGCTGCGGTGAAGCATCTCCTTAAGCGGATAAATCTTGTCCAGCGTCGAGAGAATGTGGCTGCTGACGACCTCCATTTGGGATGCGGCCTCCAGCTTGTTGCTACTCAACCTGGTGATGAGCACCACAAATTCATCGCCCCCCAGTCTCGCCACGGTGTCTTCCTCCCGGACACACGAAAGCAGGCGTTGCGCCACTTGCTGCAACAGCAAATCCCCCATGTCATGGCCGGACGTGTCATTCAGCGTTTTGAAATTATCCAGGTCAATGAACAACAGGGCACAGCAGCGCTCGTCACGGACGCTTGCAGCCATGGTCTGCTTGAGCCGGTCATGCAAGAGCGTCCGGTTGGGCAGACCCGTGAGTTGATCAAAGAAGGCCAGCTCGTGAATTTTTTTCTCTGCGAGTTTGCGCGCCGTGATGTCGTAATGCGAAGCCACATAGTTGGTCACGGCACCCTTCGCGTCTTTGACCG
>JBIIVW010000071.1:0-15806 GCA_044339205.1 Rhodoferax sp.
GGCGACAACGTGTCGATCACCGTCAAGTTGATCAACCCGATCGCCATGGAAGAAGGCCTGCGTTTTGCTATCCGCGAAGGCGGCAAGACGGTCGGCGCCGGTGTGGTTGCCAAGATCATCGCGTAATTGACCAAAGGAATTACCATGGCAACCAAACAAAAAATTCGTATTCGCCTGAAGGCATTTGACTACAAACTCATCGACCAGTCGGCCGCCGAGATTGTGGATACGGCCAAGCGTACGGGCGCGATTGTCAAAGGTCCAGTGCCTTTGCCGACACGCATGAAGCGCTTCGACATCCTGCGTTCACCTCACGTGAACAAGACCAGTCGTGACCAATTTGAAATTCGCACTCACCAGCGTCTGATGGACATCGTTGACCCGACAGACAAAACTGTTGATGCATTGATGAAGCTCGACTTGCCTGCTGGCGTGGATGTTGAAATCAAATTGCAGTAAATCGAATGAGGTCAAGGCGTAAGTCTTGGCCTTTTTAGATCCGGGTTTAAATCGAACTTGCGTGTGCGAGGGGTTCGGGATATACTCGCAGGCTTCGCTGCTCACGCCCTGCGTGTGTAACGAGGTTTTATTAACAGTCTTTCACGTCAAACGTTGTAGCCAATTGAAGTTGCAACGGTGAGAGTTACGGAGAAAATAATGAGTCTGAGCAACTCCCTAGGGTTGCTGGGCCGCAAGGTGGGCATGATGCGCCTATTCACCGACGAAGGGGATTCGATCCCTGTGACGGTGGTAGATGTGTCAAACAACCGTGTGACTCAGGTCAAAACCCAAGAGAATGATGGCTATGTTGCCCTGCAGGTGACATTTGGTGCGCGAAAAGCTTCGCGCGTCACAAAGCCCGCGGCTGGCCACCTTGCGAAAGCAGGTGTCGAGGCCGGTGAAATAATTCGTGAATTCCGTCTGACGCCTGATGTGGCTGCTCAGTACAAAGCTGGCGCTGTCGTGCCAGCTGCGGCTGTGTTCGCCGTTGGGCAAAAGGTGGATGTGCAGGGCACTACCATTGGTAAGGGTTTTGCGGGAACGATCAAACGCCACCACATGAGTTCGCAACGCGCGTCGCACGGCAATAGCCGTTCGCACAATGTGCCCGGCTCTATTGGTATGGCTCAAGATCCTGGTCGTGTGTTTCCTGGTAAACGCATGACGGGTCATCTGGGCGACGATCTTGTAACAACGCAAAATCTTGATGTCATCCGTATTGACGAAGCCCGTCAATTGCTGATGATTCGTGGTGCTGTTCCTGGCTCGGCTGGCGGTTTTGTGACCGTTCGTCCAGCGATCAAAGTCAAAGCTAAAAATGCAGATGTGAAGGGAGCGAACTGATGCAGCTCGAACTCCTGAATGACCAAGGTCAGGCCACTTCGAAATACGACGCGCCGGAAAATGTTTTTGGCCGCGCTTACAACGAAGATTTGGTACACCAGATTGTGGTTGCTTTCCAGGCGAATGCTCGCCAAGGCACTCGTGCCCAAAAAGATCGCGAACAAGTCAAGCACTCCACAAAGAAGCCTTTTAAACAAAAGGGTACAGGTCGCGCTCGTGCGGGTATGACGTCTTCGCCCTTGTGGCGCGGCGGCGGTCGGATTTTTCCGAACATGCCTGATGAGAACTTCACGCAAAAAATCAACAAGAAGATGTATCGCGCTGGAATGGCGTCCATCTTGTCCCAGTTGGCCCGCGAAGGTCGTCTGGCTGTCGTTGATTCGATGACCGTCGATTCTCCAAAGACAAAAGAGTTGGCCGCCAGATTCAAGGCCATGAACCTGGAGTCGGTGATGGTGATTGCTGATGAGGTTGATGAAAACCTGTATTTGGCGTCCCGAAATCTAGTCAATGTGATGGTAGTCGAGCCACGCTATGCTGACCCAGTATCACTGGTTCACTACCGCAAAGTGCTGGTTACCAAGGCTGCGATGGACAAACTCAAGGAGATGTTCGCATGAGCCACGGTCCACAACTTTCAAAATTCGACGAAGGTCGCTTGATGCAAGTGCTCGTCGCACCCATCGTGTCTGAAAAGGCAACGATGATTGCTGAGAAGAGCAATGCTGTGACCTTCAAAGTGCTGCAAGACGCTACCAAGTATGAAATCAAGGCCGCTGTGGAATTGATGTTTAAAGTCGAGGTTAAAGGCGTCTCTGTGGTGAACACTAAAGGCAAGACCAAGCGTTTTGGCAAGTCTGTTGGCCGTCGCGATAACATTCGCAAGGCTTACGTGACCCTGAAACCAGGTCAAGAGCTGAACCTTGGTGGGGAGGCCGCGTAATCATGGCTGTTATTAAAATGAAACCTACTTCCCCAGGCCGTCGTGGCATGGTGAAGATTTCTCGCGACCATTTGCATAAGGGTGAGCCTTACGCGCCACTGTTGGAGCCTCAGTTCCAGCATGCAGGTCGCAACAACAACGGTCACATTACGACGCGTCACAAAGGTGGAGGCCACAAGCACCACTACCGCGTTGTCGACTTCCGTCGTACCAAAGATGGCATTCCAGCAAAAGTAGAGCGTATTGAGTATGACCCGAACAGGTCAGCTCACATCGCTCTAGTTTGTTACGCTGATGGCGAGCGCCGTTACATCATTGCCCCTAGGGGTCTTGAAATCGGTGCAACCATCATGAGTGGTGCTGAAGCTCCGATTCGTGTTGGCAATACATTGCCGATACGCAACATTCCGGTGGGCTCCATCGTGCATTGCATTGAGTTGCAAATCGGTCGCGGCGCACAAGTTGTGCGTTCGGCTGGCACGTCGGCAACCTTGCTGGCTCGCGAAGGCATCTACGCCCAGGTTCGTATGCGTTCAGGTGAGGTCCGCAAGATTCACATTGAGTGCCGAGCAACATTGGGTCAAGTTGCGAATGAAGAGCACAGCTTGCGTCGTCTCGGTAAAGCCGGTGCGAAGCGCTGGAAGGGCATTCGTCCGACGGTTCGAGGTGTTGTCATGAATCCAGTGGATCACCCACATGGCGGTGGCGAAGGCAAGACAGGCGAAGGCCGTCATCCAGTCGATCCTTGGGGTAATCTGACCAAGGGTTACCGGACCCGCAACAACAAGCGCACGCAGGTCATGATCGTGTCGCGTCGCAAGAAGTAAGGGGCAGGTAAATGACTCGTTCACTCAAAAAAGGTCCGTTTGTTGACCATCATCTGGTAGCCAAGACCGAAAAGGCCGTTGCTACCAAAGACAAAAAGCCGATTAAGACCTGGTCACGTCGCTCAATGATCTTGCCCGATTTCATCGGTCTGACCATTGCTGTGCACAATGGCAAGCAGCACGTGCCGGTCTATATCACCGATCAAATGGTTGGCCATAAGTTGGGGGAGTTTGCTCTTACCCGTACTTTCAAAGGTCACCCTGCAGACAAAAAAGTCTCAAAGAAATAAGGAGGTGACCATGGAAACACGTGCAACCCTTCGTGGCGTTCGTTTATCGGTCGACAAAGGCCGTTTGGTCGCGGATTTGATTCGCGGCAAAAAGGTGGATCAAGCCCTGAACATCTTGCAGTTCACGCAGAAAAAAGCTGCTGTGATCATCAAGAAGGTTTTGGAGTCCGCCATCGCCAACGCTGAGCACAATGACGGTGCCGACATCGACGAGTTGAAGATCACTTCGATCTTCGTCGAGCAAGGTACGTCGCTCAAGCGCTTCACGGCCCGCGCCAAAGGTCGCGGCAACCAAATCAGAAAACCCACGTGCCATGTGTACGTGACGGTTGGTAACTGAAAGAGGCACGGATAAATATGGGACAAAAAATCCACCCAACCGGCTTTCGCTTAAGTATTAGCCGCAACTGGGCCTCTCGCTGGTATGCCAGCGACCGCGATTTCGCGGGTATGTTGGCTGAAGACATCAAGGTGCGTGAGTACCTTAAAGCCAAGCTCAAGAATGCTTCTGTGTCGCGCGTTTTGATCGAGCGTCCAGCCAAGAATGCTCGCATCACAATTTTCTCGGCCCGTCCGGGCGTTGTGATCGGTAAAAAAGGCGAGGATATCGAAAACCTCAAGCGTGAGTTGTCACGTCAGCTCGGCGTGCCTGTGGCTGTGAACATCGAAGAAGTGCGCAAGCCTGAAATCGATGCCAAGCTCATTGCCGACAGCATCACGCAACAGCTCGAAAAGCGGATCATGTTCCGCCGTGCCATGAAGCGTGCCATGCAAAACGCGATGCGTCTGGGTGCCCTTGGCATCAAGATCATGTCGTCTGGTCGCTTGAACGGTATTGAGATTGCGCGTTGTGAGTGGTATCGCGAAGGTCGCGTGCCGCTTCACACTTTGCGTGCCGATATTGACTACGGCACTTCTGAAGCAAAAACCACCTACGGCATCATTGGTGTCAAGGTGTGGGTTTACAAGGGTGATACGTTGGGTCGTAACGATCTGCCGGCCGTCGTTGAAACTCGCGCTGAAGAAGAGCGTCGCCCACGTGGCCCCCGTCGTGATGACCGTGGCGGTGCCCGTCCTGGCGCTGATCGTGCTGCCCCACGCGGTGCGCGTCGCCCCCCAATGGGTGGTAACGCTGCGCCAGCAGATGGTAGCGACAAGCCAGCTGAGGCCATTGGTGCCGACGCTAACAAACCCGCCGTTCAGCGCGTCCGCAAGGTAGCCGCGCCAGCTGCAGCAGCTGACGGTAAAGGAGAATAACTATGTTGCAACCCGCTCGTCGCAAATACCGCAAAGAGCAAAAGGGCCGTAACACTGGTATCGCTACCCGAGGAAGCTCGGTAGCGTTCGGTGATTTCGGACTCAAGTGTATTGATCGTGGTCGTTTGACCGCCCGCCAGATCGAGGCAGCTCGTCGTGCGATTTCCCGTCACGTTAAGCGTGGTGGTCGTATCTGGATTCGTGTGTTTCCTGACAAGCCAATTTCCCAAAAGCCTGCTGAAGTGCGAATGGGTAACGGCAAGGGAAACCCCGAGTACTACGTGGCTGAGATTCAGCCCGGCAAGATTGTTTTTGAAATCGTGGGTGTCTCGGAAGAGTTGGCTCGTGAAGCGTTTCGTTTGGCAGCAGCCAAGCTGCCTTTGCGTACCACTTTTGTGGCACGCATGATTGGCCAGTAATCAGGAGATATTGATATGAAAACTACTGAACTTCGCCAAAAAGACGTTGTTGGCCTGCAAACTGAAGTCAAAGCGTTGCAAAGAGCACACTTTGGCTTGCGTATGCAAAAAGCCACGCAACAACTCTCCAACACCGCTACGCTGCGCACTGCGCGCCGCGATATTGCTCGCGCCAAGACTATTCTTGTCGAGAAGCAAAGCGCTGAAAAATCCGCCAAATAAGGAGCTATATATGACGGAAGCTAAAAAATCCCTCAAGCGTACTCTGACCGGCAAGGTTGTCAGCGACAAGCGTACGAAGACTGTCACGGTCCTGATCGAGCGCCGCGTGAAGCATGAGCTTTACGGGAAAATCGTTGGTAAATCTAGCAAGTACCATGCCCATGATGAAAATGGCGAGTACAAGTTGGGTGACATCATCGAGATCACCGAAAGCCGTCCGATCTCCAAAACCAAGAACTGGGTTGCGACCCGCTTGGTTCAAAAGGCCGCTGCGGTTTAAGTCTTTGCAGTCTTCAGACTGCGGGATTTAGTTAAACGGCTCACAATGTGAGCCGTTTTCAATTGTGAATTCAAATTAACGATTTCAGGAGCAAGACATGATTAAAGTTGGCGACAGCCTCCCCACCGCGACACTGATGGAGTTCTCAGAGACTGAAGGCAACGGGTGCAGCCTGGGGCCCAACCCAGTGGATGTGGTGGCCGCTAGCGCGGGCAAGACAATTGCATTGCTGGCCTTGCCGGGAGCCTTTACCCCGACTTGTTCAGCCAAGCATGTGCCGGGTTACGTGGAAAGCTTCGACCAGTTGAAGGCAGCTGGGGTCGATGAAATCTGGTGTGTCAGTGTCAATGATGCATTTGTGATGGGTGCGTGGGCCAGAGACCAACATACAGCTGGAAAAGTGCGCATGCTCGCGGATGGTGATGCAGTGTTCACCAAGGCGACGGGTCTGACTTTGGACCTGAGCGGACGTGGCATGGGGTTGCGTAGCAACCGTTATTCCATGCTGGTCAAGGATGGAAAGGTCGTTTCCTTGAATATCGAGGGGCCGGGGAAGTTTGAAGTAAGCGACGCCGCCACCATGCTGGCCCAAGCCAAAGGCTAAAAATTTAGGTGCCCCCGCGACGCCACCTTTAGTTTTAAAGAGTGGCGTTCAGAGATCTACTTTGAGGTAGTGGGCACCTTCATTGGGGTTGAAATAATAGGGCGGAATTTCTTCGAAACCCAACTCGTGGTACATGGCCCTTGCAGTCTCCATTCCATGTAGGGTGTCCAGCAAGACGCAGCTGTATCCTGCCATGCGAGCACAGTCCAGCGTTGCCTCGGCGAGGCGGCGCCCCAATCCAAGATTTCTCCACACGGGGCGAACATACAACCGTTTCATTTCACAGGCGTTAGGGTAGTCAACGGTGTCCAATGGCCGCAACCCACAGCAGCCTGCAAGCTGAGTGTCTATCCAGGCCATCAGGAGCGAGCCACGCGGCTCAACATAGTCACCGGGCAAGTTCAGAAGCTCTTCTTCAAAGCCCTGAAAACACAAGTCAACCTGCAAGCTGGAAGCATATTCGCGCAGCAGGGCTCTCAGGGTGTCCAGCTCAGACGGTGTGCCTGGGGTTGAGAGCAGGATGTTCGGACGTTTCACCATCGCAGTGAGACAGGGCTGAATGCTCCGGAATAGGTCATAAAAAAATCATACTGCAAGCGCAGCGACCCACGCAACAAACAAAGCACTGCCAATCAGAATGACGACTGCCAACAACCGGGTAGCGGCAGTGTCTTTCGAGCTCACGCTCACCACATCGACTTCCTTGTCACCGTTAATCATGGGGCGTGTCAGATTTTGCTTTTTGTTGAGCTGGTAATAAATGATCGCTCCAATGTGCAGTGCCAGCAGCCCAAGCAGGATTAACTTTCCTACATTTGTGTGATAAAAAGTGGCGTTGTTGACCCAGGCATTGGATACAAAACTGACTAGCGGTCCTGCTGCTGTGATTTCGTCGTCACTGGTGAGCCCGCTGATCACCTGAATTAGCAACACAAGCAACAGCACGAACACAGAGAGCGCTCCAATCGGGCTGTGACCAATCGACTGCTCGGGGCCCCCCTCGCCTCGGAGGTAAGCCAGGGTGGCGTTGGGTGTGTACATGAAACTGTTGAAGCGTGACCACTGTCCACCAACCACACCCCAGATCAGGCGAAATAGCAGCAGAGTCAGAATAGCGTAGCCACATCGAAAATGCCAATCCATGGCGGCGCCCCCGATTTGAGAAGTCGCTACGGAGCAGATGACACAAAGGACCAGTGCCCAATGAAAAATCCGGGTTGGTAAATCCCACACCCTGATTTTGATTCGCATGTTTTTCTCCTACAAGCACATGAAAATTTGAAGTGGCACGACAGACGGCCTCAAGACAGTATTGTGCCGTGTCCGCCAGATGGCGATGTTGATCAGTGTTTACCCTCGGGTGGGAAAAATTTGACGAACTTAACAGGACAATAGTTCTCTCAGTTTTGTCTATCCACCCACCCTAAGCATCAAAGGAAATTCAATGAAGAGACTAGCCTCATTTATTTTGGCCGCTTGTGCCGTCACGCTGAGCGCTCCTGCAGCCGCTCAGTTCGCCAAGCCGGAGGATGCGGTCAAGTATCGTAAAAATGCATTGTTTGTCATGCAACAAAACTTTGCTCGCCTGGGCGCTATGGCTTCCGGCCGAGCACCTTTTGATGCCAAAGTGGCTGCTGACAGTGCTGCGGTCGCCGCATTTGTATCCACCTTGCCATGGGCGGCCTTCGGAGAAGGCACCGACAAGGGGGACACCCGAGCCAAACCAGAGATTTGGAAGGAGCCCGCCAAGTTCAAGGAGTACGCCGACAAGATGGAGGCTGAAATGGCCAAGCTCTCATCTATTGCCAAAACAGGCAATCTGGACGGCATCAAGGTAGCGGTCGGCGCTGCAGGCGCGACCTGTAAAACCTGCCATGACGCCTATCGCAAAGACTAGCGTCAACGTATCCCGTATTCAGCCCATGGCGTGTGGATCACGCTTCGGCCAGCAGTTTTTCAATCAGTTGGTGGAGTTCCACAAAATCCGGCTCCCCAATGTACCGCTTGACAACCTCACCACGCTTGTTGACCAAGTAGGTGGTGGGCGTCAGTTTGACCTCTCCCCAAGCTTTGGCGATCGCCCCCGTGTTGTCAATGGCTACGCCAAAAGGGAGTTGGCGTGTCTGGGCGAAATTGACGACGTAACTGGGCGGGTCATAGCTCATGGCCACGGCAATGGTGTCAAAGCCACCAAGCTTGTATTTTTCATAGGTTGAAACCAGGCGGGGCATCTCAGCGACACAAGACGTGCAACTCGTCGCCCAAAAGTTCACCAAGGTGACTTTGCCTTTGAGTGAGGTTTCATCCCGCTTCGATCCGTCCAGCATCACAAATGAAGATTTTGGTGCCAGGGTCTCGCTCGCAGTGAAGTAAACGCCCAGACTGATCATCACGACCGTGGTCAAGGCGGCAAAAATATAACGTAGTTTCATAGGAGGCATTGGGTTGTTGGGACTGTTTCAGACGCCTGCTCAAAGCGCCTTGTTTCACAGACCCGATTCGTCGCATTGTGACCGCTTGCATGTCGAAAAGTTTGATATTTCTGCCAAAGCCTTTTGCGCAAAGGGCCGTAGATAATTGGAAAATGCCATACTTTCTCTTCGCTGGACTTCTGTCGGGTTCCCTGCTCCTCCAAGCGTGCAGTCCCGCCTTGAATTGGCGCGATGTGCGTCTGGATCCAACACCCATCATGGCCCTGTTTCCCTGCAAGCCGGAGCGCGCTGCGCGCGATGTGTCCATGGGCGATCAGATGTTGAGCCTCAACCTGTTGGCCTGCGATGCGGGCGACGCCAAGTTTGCCCTGGCCTACGCAGACACCCGGGACGCAGACAGAACCGGGCCACTCTTGGCTTCATGGAGAACAGTCACCCTGGCGAATATGCGAGCCACCGCCCCAGTCGATGTTCCTGTCAACATCAAGGGCGTCGCTGCGCTGACTGCCAAAGGCGTCCTGGCGAATGGAGTGCGTCCTGATGGCTCCGCTGTGGTTTTGCAGGCAGTCTGGTTTACCTCGGGCACGCATATCTTTCAGGCGTCCATTTACTCGGACGTGGCCCGACCCCAAGTGGCTGAGACCTACTTTTCCGGCCTGCGCTTGCCATGAGTCGCCTCTCCCGGCGCGAGGCCGTGGTGGTTTTTCTGGCCTTTGCGTTCGCCTACTTTATTTCTGCTTTGATTAGAGCAATTACCGCCACCTTGTCGCCCACGCTCACGCAGGAGTTCTCGCTTAGCGCCAGTGACCTGGGTTTGTTGGCCGGTGGCTACTTTTTCGGGTTTGCGGCCATGCAGTTGCCGCTGGGGAGTTGGCTGGATCGACATGGCCCCAAAAAGGTCATTCTGTACTTCTTGTCGATGGCTGCACTGGGATGTATCGCGTTTTCATGGGCAACGAGCTTCTCCGGGCTTCTTGCCGCACGAGTCCTGTGCGGCGTGGGGGTGAGTGCCTGCTTGATGGCGCCCTTGACGGCGTATCGCCGGTGGTTCGAGCCGACCACCCTCATGCGTGCAAATTCCTGGATGCTGATGACCGGATCGCTCGGCATGGTCGCATCAACCCTGCCGGTGCAATGGCTGGTGCCGCTGGTCGGTTGGCGTCTGCTTTTTGTGGGACTTGGCCTCATGGTGGTGGTCGCAGTGGTCTTGATTGCCTGGCAAGTCCCCCGCTGGGATGTGGGTCCTTCAGAAGAGCCCAAGGCTTTGGCATCCGGTGGTGGCAGTTACGCCGAGGTCTGGCGCCATCCGTATTTCCGCAAGATGGCTCCGATCGGTTTTTTCGTTTACGGCGGTCTGGTTGCGATCCAGACGTTATGGGCGGCTCCCTGGATGATCAAGGTCGCGGGCTACAGCTCGTCGCAGGCCGCGAGTGGGCTGTTCTGGATCAACGTGGTCATGTTGATCGCTTTTTGGGCCTGGGGCTTGGCCAACCCCTGGTTGGCTCGCCGAGGGCTGGGGGCTGATCGCCTGATTGCCCTGGGTTTGCCCGCCAGTTTTGCTCTACTTGCTATCATAATAGTATCAGTTGGGCCAATGAATGATTCAGCTGGCAGCCTATTTGCCATGTATTGCGTCAGTTGTACCTTTGTGGCCTTGGCGCAGCCGGCAGTGGGCATGGCGTTTCCACCCGCGCAGGCGGGGCGCGCTTTGTCGGCCTACAACCTTGTTATTTTCTCGGGTGTGTTTGTTGTCCAGTGGGGGATGGGGCTGGCCATCGACGGTCTGAAGGCGTTGGGGCTGGAGGAAATCGCGGCTTTTCAGTGGTCCATGAGCTTGTTTTTAGTGTGTTGCATGGCGTCTTATTTCTATTTCCTGGCCGCAAAAAGTCATAATCCAAACCTTTGACCTATCGAAAGCCGCGCTGGTCGACTTCGTCGGCATCGGCTTGCACCGCAAGTCACTCATCAATGAACAATGGCATTCTCATCATCGCGCATGCGCCCTTGGCCAGTGCTTTGCGCCAGTGCGTGCTTCACGTCTTTCCTGATCACGGGGAGGGCTTGACCGCATTCGATGTGGAGCCCAACCAATCCCCGGAAATCACCCTGGCGAACGCTAAACAGGCCCTCGTTGCACTGCATGCCGACAACGTTCTGGTCTTGACCGACGTGTTTGGCGCCACCCCGTGCAATGTGGCCCAAAAGCTGGTCGATGGTGTTCATTCAAAGTTAATAGCAGGTGTCAGCCTGCCCATGTTGTTGCGCACTGTGACCTACTGCGGCGAGCCGCTTGATGCCTTGGTGGCGCGGGCGCTGGCAGGCGGTATGCAGGGTGTGATGCCAGTGGCGACAACTGCGCCCCAAAACCAGGTAAGAAAATCAAATGATCAAAACAACCACGACCATCAACAATAAATTGGGCCTGCATGCCCGCGCCTCGGCCAAATTGACCAAGCTGGCGGGCAGTTTCCCTTGTGAGGTCTGGATGTCCAGGGGCGAGCGGCGGGTCAATGCCAAAAGCATCATGGGCGTGATGATGTTGGCAGCCGGACTCGGCAGCACGGTCGAAATCGAGACCAGCGGTGAGCGCGAGCAAGAGGCCTTGGACGCTTTGCTGGCCTTGATTGCCGATAAATTTGGAGAGGGTGAATGACGTTTTCCATTCACGGTCTGGCGGTCGCCCGGGGCATTGCGATTGGGCGGGCGGTACTGGTGGCCTCAAGCCGGGTCGACGTTGCGCATTACTTTGTTGATGCAACCCAGGTCGATGCCGAGATTGAGCGGGTTCGAAATGGGCGCAATGCAGTGGTCGACGAGATCCATCGCCTGCAGGTCAGCATTGCGCACATGGGCCCCAAAGAGGCGCCGCTGGAGTTGACCGCCCTGCTGGATGTGCACCTGATGTTGTTGCAGGATGATGAGTTGATCTCGGGTGTCAAGCACTGGATCATCGACCGCCTGTACAACGCGGAGTGGGCACTGACCACCCAGCTGGAGATCATCGGGCGGCAGTTTGACGAGATGGAAGACGAGTACCTGCGGGAACGCAAAGCCGATCTGGAGCAGCTGACTGAAAAAGTCCTGAGGGCCATGAAAGGGGTGGCATCCCCTGTGGTGCATGCCACTCAGCGCGCCACACGCAAGCTCTCGCAGCAAGACCTCTTGCTGGACGACACGGTCGATGTGCCCTTGATTTTGATTGCGCACGACCTGTCACCGGCGGACATGCTGCAGTTCAAGCAAAGCGTGTTTGCCGGCTTCATCACCGACGTGGGTGGCAAAACGTCGCACACCGCCATCGTGGCGCGCAGCCTGGACATCCCGGCGGTGGTGGGTGCGCGTTTGAGCAGTCAGTTGGTGCGCCAGGACGACTGGGTCATCATTGACGGTGATGCAGGTGTGGTGGTGGTGGACCCGTCGCCCATTATTTTGGCGGAGTATGGTTTCAAGCAACGTCAGGGTGAGTTGGAGCGCGGGCGCCTGACCCGCCTGCTGCACACCCCGGCCGTCACCATGGACGGTCAAAAGATTGAGCTGCTGGCGAACATCGAAATGCCGGAAGACGCACTCGGTGCCGTCAAGGTTGGAGCTGTGGGCGTGGGTCTGTTTCGCAGTGAGTTTCTTTTCATGGGGCGCCAGGGCAAGCTGCCCAACGAAGAGGAGCAGTACCAGGCCTACCGGCGTGCGATTGAGGGTATGCAAGGTTTGCCAGTCACGATTCGAACCGTCGACGTGGGCGCCGACAAACCGCTGGACGACTCGCTGCAAGATGCCGCCCACCTCAACCCCGCCCTGGGCTTGCGCGCCATTCGCTGGAGTCTGGCCGATCCTGCCATGTTTTTGACGCAGCTGCGGGCCATTTTGCGGGCCGCGGCCCATGGTCAGGCCAACCTGCTGATTCCCATGCTGGTGCACGCCAGCGAGATTCGTCAGACACTTGCACTCATTGACCACGCGCGGGTCCAGCTGGACAACCGGGGCGTGGTGTACGGCCCGGTCAAGGTGGGCGCCATGATCGAGATTCCGGCGGCAGCGCTCACGCTCAACGTGTTTTTGAAATATTTCGATTTTTTGTCGATTGGCACCAACGACCTGATCCAGTACACGCTGGCGATTGACCGCGCCGATGAGTCGGTCGCGCATCTGTATGACCCGCTGCACCCGGCGGTGTTGCAGTTGGTGGCGCTGACCCTGGCGGAGGGTCGAGCCAAGGGCAAGCCGGTGAGTCTGTGCGGTGAGATGGCGGGTGACGTCAGCCTGACCCGTTTGCTGTTGGGGATGGGCTTGCGCAGTTTCTCCATGCACCCGGCACAGATTCTGGCGGTCAAACAAGAAGTGCTTCGCGCCGATACGATCAAGCTGGCCGCTTGGGCGCAAAGCGTGCTCGCCGAAGAGGAGCCGGGCCTGCATCTGGCCCGGCGATAAGCCGTCGAACCAAGGGTTCAGCCCGTTTTAGAACAGGCGAAACACCAGTGGGATCAGCAGCGAGGACAGCATGACCTGCAGACCCAGCGCCAGCCCGGCGTAAGCGCCTGCCTCCGCGTTGACCTGCATCGCTCGGGCTGCTCCGATGCCATGCGCTGCCGTGCCCAAGGCAAAACCACGTGTGACCCAACCGGCCGAATCCCTGCCCACGCGCAGTCCATCAAACAGGTATTTCCCACACAGGGCCCCGACCAGGCCGGTGATCACGGCGAAGACGGCCGCCAGGGCGGGAATGCCGCCAATTTTTTCGGCGATGCCCATGGCCACTGGCGCGGTGACTGATTTGGGCACGAGCGAGAGCACGACCTCCATGGGCAAGCCCACAGCCCATCCCAAGGCCCATGCCGAAGCGCTGGCAGCCAACCCACCGGCGAGCGCTGCCGTCAGCAAGGGAAGCCAGCGCTTGCGCAGCGCCTGGCGGCGCTCCCACAGGGGCCAGCCCAGTGCGACCACAGCAGGGCCCAGCAAAAAATGAATGAATTGCGCACCCGCAAAATACGTCGGGTAGCTCACGCCCGTGATCAAGAGCGCGCCGGCGATCAGCACCACCGTCCACAGCACGGGGTTGGCCCATGGGGCTTGCCCCAAACGCTCGTAGGCCGCCTGTACCAAGGTGTAAACCACCAGCGTGGCCGCCAGCCCAAACAAGGGCGTGGCTGACAGGTACACCCAGAGTTCCACGAACTTAGGCATCCGGCTTTTCCTTGAATAGCTGCAAGACGCCCGCGGTGACCGCCATGCCGATGAGGGTGGATGCCACCACAACCACCATCATCCGCCCGCCATACTGACCCAGCAGACCCAAGTGCGTCATCACGCCCACGCCGACAGGCACAAACAGCAGCGACAGGTGGGTCAGTAGAAAGGTCGCACATGCCTGCACCGGTTCGCGCACCATGGGCGCACGCAAAGCCAGCAGCAGCAAAAGCATGCCAATTACCGGGCCGGGAAAAGGCAGGGAGAAACCGCGCGCCAAAAGCTCGCCGACCGATTGCATCGCCAGGAGCCAGGCCAGCCCGCGCAGCCCGGTCATGTGAATTGGAGGGAAAAGAGCAAATCCAGCCCCTAAAAACGGGGCAGGTCAGGGTGTTTGATTTGTCCGCCCCGCACCAGCATCCGGCCGTACTCTGCGCAGCGCTGCAAGGTGGGTATGACCTTGCCCGGGTTGAGCAAGCCCTTGGGGTCAAACGCCCGCTTCACGCCAAACATTTGTTCATTTTCGGCAGGGCTGAACTGCACGCACATGGAATTGAGTTTTTCCACGCCTACGCCGTGCTCGCCAGTGACCGTGCCGCCCATGGCCACACTGGTTTCCAGGATGTCGGCGCCAAATAACTCGCAGCGGTGCAGTTGGTCGGCGTCATTGGCATCAAACAGAATCAGGGGGTGCAGGTTGCCGTCGCCCGCGTGGAAGACGTTGGCACAACGCAGCTGGTATTTTTTCTCCATCTCCTGGATCGCCAGCAGCATGTCGGCCAGGCGCTTGCGGGGAATGGTGGAGTCCATGCACATGTAGTCCGGGCTGATCCGGCCACTGGCGGGGAATGCATTTTTGCGCCCGCTCCAGAACTTCAACCGCTCGGTTTCGTCCTTGCTCACGGCAATCGCGGTGGCACCATGCTGGCGCAGCACCTCGCTCATGCGGCCAATTTCTTCCTCAACCTCTTCCAGGGTGCCGTCGCTCTCGCATAGCAAAATGGCTTCAGCGTTCAGGTCATAGCCCGCATGCACATAGTCTTCAACCGCTGCTGTCATGGGCTTGTCCATCATCTCCAGCCCGGCTGGAATGATGCCGGCGGCAATGACAGCGGCCACGGCGTCACCCGCTTTGCGGATGTCGTCGAAGCTGGCCATGATGCAGCGGGCCAGTTGCGGCTTGGGGATCAGCTTGACGGTGACCTCGGTGGTGACCACCAGCATGCCCTCTGAACCGATGACGATGCTCATCAAGTCATAACCAGGGGAATCGAGGGCGTCCGAGCCAAACTCGATGGGCTCGCCCTCCATCGTGAAGCCTTTGATCTTGACGATGTTGTGCAGCGTCAGGCCGTATTTCAGGCAATGCACACCGCCTGAGTTTTCTGCCACGTTGCCGCCAATGGTGCAGGCGATCTGGCTGGAGGGGTCGGGCGCGTAGTACAGGCCGTGGCGCGCTGAGGCCTCGCTGATGGCAAGATTGCGCACGCCGCACTGCACCACCGCGGTGCGACTGACCGGGTCAACCGTGACGATTTTGTTGAATTTGGCCAGCGACAGCGTGACGCCCAAGGCGTGTGGCATGGCGCCACCCGAGAGGCCTGTGCCCGCACCGCGGGCCACCACGGGTACATTGAGAGCGTGGCAGGCTCGCAGTACCGCTTGCACCTGTTCAGGTGTTTCAGGTAAGGCCACCACCAAGGGGCGCTGGCGGTAGGCGGTCAGGCCGTCGCACTCATAAGGAATGGTGTCTTCCAGGTTCCAGAGCAGGGCGTGCGCCGGGACGCAAGCCTTGAGCCCCGCGACAACCTCGGCCTGGCGCTCGGCTCTATGGAGCTTGTCTTGCTGTTCGGGAGACTGGGGTGCGTTCATGGTGGATTCCAGAAAGGACTAAATTGGAAGTTGAACTTTAGCGTCAAGCAGCTGCGCCCGGCGTGACAATTTTTATAAACCTGCATGAAAACAAGTATTGCTATTTAATACATAGCAATACAGTGTTTGGATATG
>JBIIVW010000256.1:0-4690 GCA_044339205.1 Rhodoferax sp.
TGCCCTTGGACACCAAATAAGCCTTGACAGCTTCAGAACGCTTCACCGACAGGCCTTGGTTGTAACCGTCAGTACCCACAGCGTCGGTGTGTCCGACAGCGATGATCACTTCAAGGTTGATACCTTTAACTTTACCAACCAAGTCATCAAGCTTGGCTTTGCCTTCTGGCTTGAGCACTGCTTTGTCAAAGTCAAAGAACGCATCAGCAGCGTAAGTGACTTTGGTAGCGGCTGGAGGCACTGGGGCTGGAGCTGGCTTTGGAGCTGCGGGCGCAGCTGCTGGAGCCGGCGCTGGCGCAGGGGCAGCTGCTGCTGGTGCAGCTGGTGCAGCCTTTGGAGCAACGATCGCACCATCACAGCCGACAGCGGCGGTGGCAGGTGTCCAGTTGGCATCGCGCCAGCACAACTCATTTGTACCGTTTTTCCAGGTGATGCCGTTGGCGCTCACCCAGTTGTCAACGGTTTGAGCGCCAGCTGCTGTTGCGAGTGCTGCGGTAGCAAACAACATTGCCACTTTATTTAATTTCTTCATGGTTCTCCTTGGGGGAAAAAGCCGCAGCAGCGCTGCGAATAATTACGGGACGCTCTAAATGCCTATCATCTAAAACGTTCTCACAATTGTGCCACAGCGCTATTGCGCCTTGAGCGCCAATCAGGGCTGCAGCATTTGCTATAACAAAAAGAGCCTCAAAAAAACAACAAGTCGTTGCCCTTTAGCCACACAGATCAATGTTTGGACGCCATTAGAATCAAAGGTTGCTTTTGAACTTGCCCCAGCTGCGAGCGCCCCATGACCCAATTCGCTAAAGAAACCCTGCCCATCAGCCTTGAAGAGGAGATGCGGCGCAGCTACCTTGATTACGCCATGAGTGTGATCGTCGGACGCGCCTTGCCAGACGCCCGGGACGGACTCAAGCCAGTACACAGGCGGGTTTTGTTCGCCATGCACGAACTCAACAACGACTGGAACCGTCCTTACAAGAAGTCGGCCCGTATTGTTGGCGACGTGATCGGCAAATACCACCCCCATGGTGACCAGTCGGTTTACGACACCATCGTCCGGATGGCACAGGACTTCTCGATGCGCCACATGTTGGTGGATGGGCAAGGCAACTTCGGGTCGGTGGACGGCGACAACGCGGCGGCCATGCGTTACACCGAAATCCGGCTGTCCAAAATTGCGCATGAGTTGCTGGCCGACCTGGACAAGGAAACTGTCGATTTCGGGCCCAACTACGACGGATCTGAAAAAGAACCTTTGGTGATGCCAACCCGTTTGCCCAACCTACTGGTCAATGGCTCAGGTGGCATCGCGGTGGGTATGGCCACCAACATCCCGCCGCACAACCTGAATGAAGTAGTGGACGCTTGCCTGCATCTGCTGCGCAACCCGGAAGCGACGATTGACGAGCTGATGGAGATCGTGCCAGCGCCTGACTTCCCGACCGCCGGCATCATTTACGGCATCAACGGCGTGAAGGATGGTTACCGTACCGGCCGAGGCAAAGTGGTGATGCGCGCCAAATGCCACTTTGAAGACATTGACAGGGGTCAACGCCAAGCCATCATCGTGGACGAATTGCCTTATCAGGTGAACAAAAAGACGCTGCAGGAGCGGATGGCTGAACTGGTGCATGAGAAAAAGATCGAAGGCATCAGCCACATCCAGGACGAGTCGGACAAGTCTGGCATGCGCTTGGTGATTGAGCTCAAGCGCGGTGAAGTGCCTGAGGTGGTGCTGAACAACCTCTACAAACAGACCCAGTTGCAAGACACCTTCGGCATGAACATGGTGGCGCTGATCAACGGCCAACCCAAGCTCTGCAACCTGAAGGACCTGATCGAGGTGTTCTTGCAACACCGCCGCGAGGTCGTCACTCGCCGCACGGTTTTCAACCTGCGCAAGGCGCGCGAACGCGGTCATGTGCTGGAAGGCTTGGCCGTGGCCTTGGCCAATATCGACGAATTCATTGCCATCATCCGCAATGCGCCGACTCCACCCGTGGCCCGGGTCGAGCTGATGTCCAAGCCGTGGGACAGCAAACTGGTCCGCGAGATGCTGACCCGCACGCGCGCCGACGGCGGCATCATTAACGCCGATGACTATCGCCCAGATGGCCTGGAAAAGATGTTTGGCATGGGCAGCGACGGTTTGTATCGCCTGTCTGAAACGCAAGCCCAGGAAATCCTGCAAATGCGCCTGCAGCGCCTGACCGGCCTGGAGCAGGACAAGATTGTTGCGGAATACAAAGAAGTGATGGGCGAAATCGAGGATCTGCTCGACATCCTGGTCAAACCCGCCCGCGTGTCCACCATCATCCACGAAGAACTCACGGCCATCAAAACCGAATTTGGTCAAACCAAGCTGGGCGCGCGCCGCAGCCTGGTGGAGCACAGCTCGTTTGATCTGAGCACAGAAGACCTGATCACCCCGACCGACATGGTGGTGACGATGAGCCACACCGGCTACATCAAGAGCCAGCCCCTGAGCGAATACCGGGCGCAAAAGCGCGGCGGCCGCGGCAAGCAGGCTACTGCGACCAAAGACGACGATTGGGTCGACCAGCTCTTTGTATCGAACACACACGACTACATCTTGTGTTTCAGCAACCGCGGGCGGCTGTACTGGCTCAAAGTCTGGGAGGTGCCGCAAGGATCGCGCGGGTCACGAGGCCGCCCTATCGTCAACATGTTCCCCTTGGCGGAGGGCGAGAAAATCACTGTCGTCCTGCCTCTCACGGGCGAGAAGCGCAGCTTCCCCGCAGACCAGTATGTGTTCATGGCCACCAGCATGGGCACGGTCAAGAAGACGGCCCTGAACGAATTCAGCAACCCCCGCAAGGCGGGCATCATTGCAGTCGACCTGGACGAAGGGGATTTCCTGATCGGCGCCTCGCTCACCGACGGCTCGCACGACGTGATGCTCTTCAGCGATGGGGGCAAGGCCGTTCGTTTTGATGAAAACGATGTGCGTCCGATGGGCCGCCAGGCCCGCGGTGTGCGCGGCATGATGCTCGATGAAGGCCAAGGCGTCATTGCCATGCTGGTCGCTATGGATGAGCAACAAAGTGTGCTGACTGCCACCACCAATGGCTTTGGCAAACGCACCAGCATCACCGAATACACCCGTCACGGGCGTGGCACGAAGGGCATGATCGCCATCTCCCAGTCAGAACGCAATGGCAAGGTAGTTGCGGCAACTTTGGTTCATGCAGACGACGAAATCATGCTGATCACTGACAAAGGTGTGCTGGTTCGCACCCGGGTCAGTGAAATCCGCGAGTTGGGACGTGCCACCCAAGGTGTGACCTTGATCGGTCTCGACGAAGGCTCCAAACTCAGTGGCCTGCAACGTATTGTTGAAAACGACGCCATCCCCCCGTCAGAAGAAACGCCAGCCGAGGATGACGGCGAGGCAGATGTCACAGAGTAATCGCTATTCTTTTAGACATTAACAACCAATAGATACGCCGGCTACAGACCAATTTTATTAAAATAACGCTGATGAACCGACCTTTTAATTTCTCCGCCGGACCAGCGGCCATGCCGCAAGAAGTTTTAACGGAAGCGGCTGCCGAGATGCTTGACTGGCACGGCAGCGGCATGAGCGTGATGGAAATGAGCCACCGGGGCAAAGAGTTCATCTCCATATACGAGCAGGCACAGGCTGATTTGCGTGAGTTGCTCGTGATTCCGGAAAACTACAAAATCCTGTTCATGCAGGGCGGTGGCCTGGCCGAGAATGCCATCGTCCCCCTGAATCTTTCGCAAGGCGGAACCGTGGATTTTGTGGTGACCGGGAGCTGGAGCCAGAAGTCGGCCAAGGAAGCAAGCCGGTTTTGTACCTCGCATGTCTCGGCAAGCAATGCAGCGAATAGCCACACCAGTCTGCCAGATCCCGCAAGCTGGAAGCTGAGCCAAGGCGGCCAATATGTCCACATCTGCACGAACGAAACCATCCACGGGGTTGAGTTTCATCAATTACCCGACCTCAAGGCCCTGGGGCACGACGTGCCGCTGGTCATTGACTTTTCATCACACGTAGCCTCCCGCCCTGTCGACTGGGCGCGGGTTGGATTGGCATTTGGCGGTGCGCAAAAAAATCTGGGCCCCGCAGGGCTGACTTTAGTGGTGGTGCGGGAAGACCTGCTGGGGCGCTCCCTGCCGGTGTGTCCCAGCGCGTTTGACTACAAAACAGTGGCTGACAACCAGTCGATGTACAACACCCCGCCCACTTACGCCATATATATGGCGGGTCTGGTGTTTCAGTGGCTCAAGCGCCAGGGTGGCATTGCGGCGATGGAAGTACGCAATCAGGCCAAGGCAGCGCTGCTCTATGGGGCCATCGACAGTTCCCAGCTGTACCTGAACAAGGTCGCACCCGACTGCCGATCGCGCATGAACGTGCCCTTTTTCCTGCGCGACGAGAGCCTCAACGAGGCTTTTTTGACTGGCGCACGAGACCTCGGATTGCTGCAACTCAAAGGCCACAAATCGGTCGGCGGCATGCGCGCCAGCATTTACAACGCCATGCCGATTGAAGGCGTGCAGGCGCTGGTGGATTACATGCGCCATTTCGAGCTCACCCGAGGCTGAACCATGACCGACTCATCCGCCCCCCTGCCCTCCCTGTCTGAACTGCGTGTCGAGATCGACGCCATTGACCAGCAACTGCTCACGCTTCTCAACG
>JBIIVW010000257.1:0-4672 GCA_044339205.1 Rhodoferax sp.
AAAAAATGGGCGCAATTCTTGGACAGGATGGCCATGCGCGCGCCGGGCTCAAACCCCTGCGCCTTCAGGTGTGCCGCCATGCGGCGGGCCTGATCCAAAGTCTGCTTCCAGGTGTAATTAGCCACCTGGCCACCCCCCAGAGGCTGGGTCAGATACAAGGAGTCGGCACGCGCCGCCTCATGTTCGTACACATAATCCAGAATCAATTTGGACCTTGCCATGCCACGCCTCCTGTTGTTGGGGAAGATCATCTTACGCAGTCTTGGCCGGCTCAGGGTTTCCACTAACCCTGTTTGACAGGCTTCAAACCCGGGGGCAAGCAGGCTCAAGAGGGCTTGTGGGAGGGGGCTGGTGTACGATCCCAGCGGCATCTGCCTTTGGGCTTTCACGACGACAAATCACCGGCTTTCTGCCTTGCTTGCACTCCTTCAAACTTTTTCATGGCAAGAGCTTCGCCACCACCCCTGGCGCAATCTGGCCGCTGTGGTGGCGGTGATGCTGGGCGTGGCGCTGGCGTTCTCGGTCCAGCTGATCAACGCCTCGGCGCTGGACGAATTCTCCACCGCCGTGCGCGCCGTCAACGGCCAGCCCGACCTGGAGCTGCGGGGCGCGCAGGGCAGTTTCAATGAGGCGGTTTTTTCAAAAGTAGCCCGGCACGCGCAAGTGGCGCTGGCCTCCCCTGTTTTGGAGGCCAGCACCCAGGCGGTCGCACCAGGCGGCAAACGGGTGCCTTTGCGAGTCGTCGGTGTGGACGCGCTGGTGGTGGCCACCATTGCCCCGGCTCTGATGCCCCGGCTGGACGGGCAAGCGGACCGGATGGCCCTGTTTGCCCCTGACGCGGTATTTCTGAATGCAGCCGCTCGCGCTGTTCTGAGCGCCAGCAGCTTCTCATTGCAAACCGGGCTGACGCTCAAAGTAGTGGAGGTGGCAGGCAGCGTGGGGGCAGGCGGTGCGCCGCTGGCAGTCATGGATCTGGGCGCGGCCCAGGAGTTGTTGGGCCGCCAGGGACAGCTCACGCGCGTTGATCTGCGCCTGCAGCCCGGCGCCGACCGGGCCGCTGTCAGACAGGCGCTGCAAACCATGCCCGGCTGGCCCGCCGATGTGACGGTGGCGGAGCCGGGTGATGCGGCGGCGCGGGTCAGCAACCTGTCGCGCGCGTACCGGGTCAATCTGACCGTTCTGGCCCTGATTGCCTTGTTCACGGGGGCTTTTTTGGTGTTTTCAGTGCTGTCCTTGAGCGTGGCCAAGCGGGCGCAGCAATTTGCCCTTCTGGGGGTGCTGGGCTTGAGTGCGCGCCACCGGCTCGCTGTGGTGCTGTGGGAGTCGCTCGCGCTGGGGTGCGTGGGCAGCGCGGCCGGCATTGCCCTGGGCACGGCGCTGGCAGCGCTGGCCTTGCGCCTGCTGGGTGGCGATTTGGGCGGGGGTTATTTCGCGGGTGTGTCGCCGACCCTGCAGTGGAGTGGCTGGGCTGCGGGACTGTACGGCGCACTCGGGGTGGTGGCGGCTTTGGTGGGCGGTTTGTGGCCGGCACGCCAGGCCCAGCGGCTGGCCTTGGCCCAGACCTTGAAAGGCCTGGGCAACACCGCTGCCACCGGGCGCAGCCACTGGTTAAGCGGCAGCCTGATGGGGCTGGGCTTGCTGCTGGCCTGGGCGCCACCTCTGTTTGGCCTGCCGCTGATGGCTTATGTGTCGGTCGCGCTCCTGCTGGTGGGCGGCATCGGTGCGCTACCGGGCTTGATTGGCTTGGCTCTGGACCAGCTGGCACCCCGGGTGGGCCAGCACACGCTGGCCATGCTGGCCGTGGAGCGGGCCCGGCGACAGCGTGAGAGTGCGGCTGTGGCCGTGAGCGGCGTGGTGGCGTCGCTGAGCCTGGCGGTGGCGCTGACCGTGATGGTGGCAAGCTTTCGGGACTCCGTCACCCAGTGGCTGGACCAGGTACTGCCCGCCGACTTGTACGTGAAGAGCGCGGGCAGCTCCAGCGCCAGCACCAGTGACACGGTGTTTTTCACGCCTGACCTGGTGCAGGCGGCGGCGGCTCTGCCGGGCGTTCAGCGACTGGAGGCCTTGCGCATGGTGTCCCTCACCCTGGCCCCCGACCGGCCGACTGTGACCCTGGTGGCGCGCGAGTTGAGCGACCCGGCCCGCAACCTGCCACTGGTGGACGGGCCGCTGGCGGTGCCCACCGGGCAGATTGGCATCTATGTGAGTGAGGCCATGGTGGATTTGCATGGGGCACGGCTGGGTAGCGTGTTCAAGCCACTTCAAGCATCTTTCAGGCCTCTGGCCGGCGTTCCAGCTGCCCCGGAAGCTATTTATTTTGTAGCAGGCGTCTGGCGTGATTACGCACGCCAGTCGGGGAGCATTGCGATCGACAAGCGTGTTTTTGAAGCACTGACCGGTGACCGGCGGGCCAATGACCTGGCGATGTGGCTGACTGACCCCGCCACCCCCGCGCCCGTTCAGGAAGCACTGCGCACCCTGGTGGACCCGCAGCGCACGGGCGCGGGTGACTTGCTTGAATTTGGTACGGCCAGCCAGATCCGCGCGACGTCCCTGAAGATTTTTGACCGCAGCTTTGCCGTGACCTATTGGCTGCAGGCGGTGGCCATCGGCATTGGCTTGTTCGGCGTGGCCGCGTCGTTCAGCGCGCAAGTGCTCTCCAGGCGCAAGGAATTTGGCTTGCTGGTTCATTTGGGTTTGACCCGGCGCCAAATTCTGGCCGTGGTCGCTTTTGAGGGCGCCGCCTGGACCTCCCTGGGCGCGCTGGCCGGGCTGGGGCTGGGGCTGGCTGTGTCTGTGGTGCTGGTGCATGTGGTGAACCCGCAGAGCTTTCACTGGACCATGGAGATGACCTTGCCCTGGGCGCGTTTGCTGGGCCTGTGCCTGGCCGTGGTGGCTGCCGGCACCGTGACCGCCTGGTTGGCAGGGCGGGCGGCCGCCGGGCGAGACGCCGTGCTGGCCGTCAAGGAAGACTGGTAGGCCTTGGGGCTAAATCGCAAATCGTAGAATGATTTTCAAAACACGAGGTCAGCGCAACCCGAGTCCACCTGCCGCACAAGCACCTCACCCCACCCAGAAGCCCCATGCAACGCTTTGACCACCCCCTGCTATCGCCCAGTCTGGGCAGCCAGAAAACCCTGAGCAGTTTTCACTACGGCACACCCGGCTCGGGCCTCAAGATCTACATCCAGTCCAGCCTGCACGCCGAGGAACTGCCCGGCATGCTGGTAGCGCACCACCTGCGCGCCCTGCTTCAGGCTGCTGAGGATGCTGGCGAATTGCGCGGTGAAGTCATTGTGGTGCCGGTGGCCAATCCCCTGGGGCTGGCGCAGCGCCTGGACCACAAGCCCATGGGCCGCTTTGATCTGGACACCTCCGAGAACTTCAACCGCCATTACCCCAATCTGGCGAAAGCCGTGTGGCCCGCCATTGAAGGCGCTTTGGGGGATGACCCGCTGGCCAATGTGCGCACGGTGCGCCAGGCCCTGGGCGAGTATTTGCGCCAGTGGGCCCCCGCCACGGAACTGGGCAGCCTGCGCCGCACGCTGCTCCTGCTCGCCCATGACGCGGACTTTGTGCTGGACCTGCACTGCGACTGCGAGGCGGTAATGCACTTCTACTCTGAAGAAGCCTGCTGGCCGCCCCTGGAGCCACTGGCCCGTTTGCTGGGCAGTGAAGCCATCTTGCTGGCCAAAAGCGCCGGCAGCAGCCCGTTTGACGAATGCTTGTCTGGCGCCTGGTGGCAGTTGAATGAAGCCCTGGCCGGTGCAGGGCAAACCTCGCCGCTGCCCCAAGGCTGCTGCAGCACCACGATCGAGTTGCGCGGCGAAGCCGATGTGAGCCATGCCTGGGCGGCGGGCGATGCGCAGGCCATCGTCAAATTTTTGCAGCACACGGGCGCGCTGGCCTGCGACATGGCGCCCGACATTCCCGCCTTCAAATGCCAGCCCACGCCCATGGCCGGCTCCGAGACACTCAGGGCACCCACGCCCGGCGTGCTGGTTTTTGCCGCCCAAGTGGGGCAACGCATGAACACGGGTGACGTGGTGGCCGAAATCATCGACCCCCTGAGTGGGCAGGTGCATCGCGTGCTGGCGGGGGTGGATGGCACGCTGTACGCGCGCATTCGCGACCGCTACATCACCACGGGCGGCGAAATCGCCAAAATCGCGGGCGCCACGCCCTTCAGGACCGGGGAACTGCTGGGAGTCTGATTTTTAAGCCTTTTGGCGCTCTAGCCGGTGTCTTTCAATGGTTTTATCGTCTAAATCAATAGCATCCAGCAACACCCCATTTAAACGCCCATCACCCATGAACCCCATTGACACCCCCTGGCTCGGCAACGCCGTCTCCCTGATTGAGGCCGACGTACAGCGCAGTGCTGACACCCACCTGATCGCCCTGCCCTTGCCAGCATTTGCCCGCTGCGGGATTGACCTGTACCTCAAAGACGAGTCCACCCACCCCACCGGCAGCCTGAAGCACCGGCTGGCCCGGTCGCTGTTTTTGTATGCCTTGTGCAATGGCTGGCTGCACGCGGGCTCCACCGTGGTGGAGGCGTCGAGTGGCTCCACGGCGGTGAGTGAGGCCTACTTTGCCCGGCTGCTCGGATTGCCGTTTATTGCGGTGATGCCGCACACCACCTCGCCGGAAAAAATTGCCCAAATCACGT
>JBIIVW010000258.1:0-4664 GCA_044339205.1 Rhodoferax sp.
CCTCCACTGCCACATCCACCGGGTATACGGCAGACCCTGTGACCTGTGGCCGGCCCCACTCCACCTCAATCACCCGCTCGCCGTTTTGGGCCATCATTTCCCGCAAATTCGGGCAATCGGTGCGGTGCACGGCCACGCCCTTGCCCCGGGTCACAAAACCACAGATGGGGTCAGGGGGCGCAGGTTTGCAGCATTTGGCGAGCTGCGTCATGAGCGAATCCACCCCCACCACCAACACGCCGCCCTTGACCGGGTTGGCAGTGCTGCGGGGTTTTTTGAGCGTGGGGAATTCGTCATCTGTAGGCGGTGGCTCAGGCGGGCGCAGCACAATTTCGATGTTGCGCAAGGAAAACTCGTCCTTGCCCACGACCTCAAACAAGTCATCGGCGGAGTTAAAACCCAGCTGCGAGGCGAGGTCGGTGAGCTTGATGGCGGTCTTGCCCTCGCGCTGCAGCAGTTTTTCAACTGCCTCACGTCCCTTGGCCACGGTCTCATGCACCGCCAGGGCATTGAACCAGGCCCGCACTTTGGCTCGTGCGCGGTGACTGACCAGATAGCCCTGCTCCGGCATGAGCCAATCGCGCGACGGTCCGCCTTCCTTGACTACGGTGACCTCGACCGTCTGGCCATTTTTCAAAGGGGTATTCAGGGGCACCATGACCCCATCCACTCGGGCGCCCCGGCAACGGTGGCCGAGGTTGGTGTGCACGCTGTAAGCAAAATCTACCGCCGTGGCGCCCTGGGGCAGCTCCACAATGGCTGCGTCTGGCGTCAGCACATAAATGCGGTCGTCCATGACGCCTTGCTCCGGCGTGCCGGACAAGTCACGCTCCCAGGCCAGCAACTGGCGCAGCACGGCGATCTTGGCGTCGTAGGTGCCGGTAGCGGACACGCCCGCATAGCCCTTGGTGCCCGCCTCTTTATAGGCCCAATGCGCGGCCACACCATGCTCGGCGTGGTCGTGCATGGCCTGAGTGCGGATCTGGATCTCAATGGGCTGCCCCTCGGCATCGCGCACCACGGTGTGCAACGACTGGTAGCCGTTGACCTTGGGCTTGGCAATGTAATCGTCAAATTCCTGCGTGACCGGGGCGAAATGGCTATGAACCCAGCTCAAGGCGGCGTAGCAATCAGGCACGTTGTCGACCACCACGCGCAGCGCGCGGATGTCATAGACCTGATCGAACCCCAGCGACTTGCCGCGCATTTTTTTGACAATGCTGTAGATGTGCTTGGGCCGCCCCTCCACTTTGGCGGCCAGGCCCTGTGCGCGCAGATCGGCCTCCAGACGGAGGCGCAACGCCTCCATGCGGACTTCCCGCTCGGAGCGCTTTTCATCCAGCAGGCGGGCTACCTCCCGGTAGGTCTCGGGCTCCAGAAACCGAAAGGCTAAGTCTTCCATCTCCCACTTGATTTCGCGGATGCCGAGCCGGTTGGCCAGAGGTGCAAAGACCTGAAGCGACTCGCGCGCCACGCCGGCAGGCACCGGCAGCTTGGTGGCGGCAAAAAAGCGCAGCGTTTGCAGGCGCGAAGCCAGGCGCAGCATAACCACGCGCAAATCGCGCGAGAAGGCCAGCAGCATCTTGCGCACATTCTCGGTCTGGGCGGCTGCGGTTTGAGCCATGGGAATGGCCACAGCAGCCCGCGCATTGGTGACTTGTGCCTGGCGCGCCTGGCGCTGCACCCGCACCAACTTGGTGGTTTCCAGGGCCAGGGTGGCAAAGTTGTCGCCAAAAGCCTTGGCAATCACATCTTGCGGCTTGTTCAGGTGATCGCAGGCGTAAACCAGGTAGCTGGCAGCCTGCATGGCCTCCGATCCGCCGATGGACTTGAGAATGGACGCAACAGCATCGGCGTGGGCCAGCGTGTTCTCCCCCGTGTCCAGGGTTTCAGCTGCCAACAGCGGCTCGGCAAACGCGCGAGCGCGGGCCAGCGCGTGGGCTTGGTCAGGCAGGCTCTCGGCGGTGGCAGCCAGTAGCTCGGGCACGGGCTGCAGGGAGGTCGTTGAGCTTGCGGGCTCAGCCGATAGGCTTTTCATCCGGGGGTGACCCAATCTCTGTTAATCGAGCAAAAAAGAAGTCACGGCCTGCAGTTGGTCGTTGGCGATCAAGGTGGGGGCGTGCCCCACGCCGTCAAATTCCACCAAGCGGGCCTTGGGTCCGCGCCCGGTCATGGCCAGCGCGGTCTCGCGCTTGAGCAAATCGGACTGCGCGCCCCGCGTGAGCAGTGTGGTCGCCGTGATGTTGTCGTACAAATGCCACAACATGGCCTCCCCTTGGGCCACCGACTCTTGCGTGAGGCTATTGAAGGGCACCGCAATGGCCGGGTCATAGTGCAGGGTCACCCGGCCTGACGCGCCATCCAGCGGGCGCACCATGTGGCGCGACAAGGCCAGCCACTGCGCTGGGGTGTGCGGACCAAAGCTGGAAGAGATGGCCCACATCACATCAGCCGCCTGTTGCACCGAGGCGAATTCGCCCGTGTTGCCCAGGTACTCGCCGATGCGCTGCAAGGCCTGCCACTCAATGGCGGGGCCGACGTCGTTGAGCACCAGCCGGCGCACTGCCAGTGCGCCGGCCGCGCGTGTGGCCTCACTGCCCTGCCCCGCCAACGCCATGCCGATCAACCCGCCCATGCTGGTGCCCACCCAGTCCAGCGTGGTGGGTTGCAGTTGCGCCAGCAAAGCCATCATGTCAGCGGCATAGGTGAAAATTTGATACCCCTGCGGGTCTTGGAGCCAGTCACTTCGCCCCCGGCCCACCACGTCGGGGCAGACCACACGCGCCGTATGGCCGGATTGCTCGCACAAGGCGCGGGCCAGGGTGTCAAAGTCCCGCCCCTGGCGCGACAGGCCATGCACGCACACCACGACGTGGGTGCTCTGGGGCTGGCCCCACTCCCAATAGGCCATGCGGTGACCGCTGCCAGCATCGGGGCACATTACGTAATTCAGCGTAGGTTCAGGCATGGTCAAATCAGGGTTTGATAATGGGTGTTTCGCGACACCTAATTCAACCACAGTCTTCCTCACCCCCTCACGGAGTAACAGCATGCTAGAAGGTAAAACAGCACTCGTCACAGGTTCCACCAGCGGCATCGGTCTGGGCATCGCCCTGGCCCTGGCCCGCCAGGGTGCCAACATCGTGCTCAACGGCTTTGGCGACGCGCAAGGTCCCCAGGCCGAAGTCGCCGCACTGGGCGTCAAGGTGGCCTACCACGGCGCAGACATGAGCAAGCCCGCCGAGATAGAAGAGATGATGAAGTTTGCGGCAGCCCAGTTTGGCCGCGTGGACATTCTGGTCAACAACGCCGGCATCCAGCATGTGGCGCGCATCGAGAATTTTCCCATTGAGCGCTGGGACGCGATCATCGCCATCAACATGAGCAGCGCCTTTCATGCCACCCGGTTGGCCTTGCCCGCCATGCAGGCTGCGGACTGGGGCCGCATCATCAACGTCGCATCCATTCATGGTCTGGTCGGGTCGGCTGAAAAATCAGCCTATGTCGCCGCCAAACACGGTGTGGTCGGCCTAACCAAAGTGACCGCGCTGGAGAACGCCACCACGGGTGTGACCTGCAATGCCATTTGCCCGGGCTGGGTGCTCACGCCCCTGGTACAAAAACAGGTGGATGCCAAAGCTGCGGCGCAGGGCATCACCAACGAGGCGGCAACCAAACAGCTGTTGGGCGAAAAAGAACCCTCCCTGCAGTTCACCACGCCAGAAGAACTGGGCGCCCTGGCCGTGTTCTTTTGCTCACCCGCAGGCAACAATGTACGCGGCGTGGCCTGGAACATGGATGGCGGCTGGACGGCTCAGTAATGCTATGCTAAATATAGCAATCAATCTTTATGATACGCCGTCTGGAGACCAAAAAATATTGAAAAATCTTCAAATGCCCTGAAAACGCTTTGGGAAGCTCAGCTGGACTGTTTGAAGGCCATGACCGCCTGGTTGCGCAGCGTGCGCAGTAAGGCGAGTTCTTTTTCATCCAGAACCAAGTCACCTTTTTCAGCCTTGTCAGCGTAGATCAAGCCAAAGGGTTTGCCCTTGATCACCAGCGGGAGCAGTAAGAAAGTGGGTGCGTCGATCCGCTTTTTGTACCACTCCGGCAGGCGAACGCTGATGCGAGCCTCGGTGGCGTCACCGATCATGGTGTCAGCCCCCTTGCGGCATACGGCGGCAAACAAGTCTGTAGCCGTCGCCTTGAGGGGAATGTGGAAGGCTTTGGACAGGGTCTCAACCTCCCTGCCCAAGCCAAATCGGCCCGTGAGCGTGTCTGTTTTGGCATCGCGCAGGCAAAACACGATGCGCTGAAAGTCCATGGCCCGCAGCATGGTCTCCAGAACCATGCGCAGCACATCACTCAAATTGAAGTCCTCCACCATGGCGTTGGTGATGTCCTGAATGCCCGAGGTCAGGGTTTGAGACACATGCCGGATGTCCACGGCAGGAGCCGACACCAGGGACGACGGCGTCACAACCTGTGTCGCATGCAACTCCAGCGGCAGGAGGGAGTCGGATTGGGTATCGTCAGAGTTGCTGTGGACGCTGGGAGCATCCACTGGAAGCTTCAGGAGTTTGGAGGCAGCTGAACCCGCAGTCACCCGTATATCCATGGCACGCGCCATTTCAACAAGTTTTTTGCGGGCAATAACAGTGGCG
>JBIIVW010000259.1:0-4662 GCA_044339205.1 Rhodoferax sp.
TATTTCCAGTCCAGGAGACCGAGGTCGAGATCACGGCCATTCGGGCGCAGGGTGCGGGCGGGCAAAACGTCAACAAGGTCTCCAGCGCGATTCATCTGCGCTTTGATATTGCGGCTTCCAGCTTGCCCGAGGATGTGAAAGAGCGATTGCTCGCCTTGTCAGACAGCCGCATCACCAAAGAAGGTGTGCTGGTCATCAAGGCGCAGCAGCACCGAACCCAGGAGGCCAACCGGCTCGACGCCCTGGTGCGCTTGCAGGAACTGGTCAACAGCGTGGCCTTGCCGCCGAAGGTCCGCCGCGCCACCAAGCCCAGTTACGGCTCAAAGCAGAGGCTGCGCGTTGCCAAAAGCCAGCGGTCTGAGACCAAGGCCCTGCGCGGTCCGGTCAAGGAGTAGGCTGGCCACGTCGGGTTTTGCGCCCTGTCAAATCCGAGGCGCGCGCGGGGTGCGATCATTTTGGGTGTCGGGCTTGTTTACAGCCCGCTTCATTTCAAGGAGGCTTTCATGACCCCCCAGCGCATCTTGCTCATTCAAGGCCACCCTGACGCCGTCACGCCCCATTTGTGCCACGCACTGGCCGATGCCTATGCGCAAGGCGCCGAATCAGCGGGGCATGCGGTGCGCCGGGTGCCGGTGGCGCTGCTGGACTTCCCGATGCTGCGCAGTCAGCAAGCCTGGGAAGAGGGCGCGCTGCCGCCCGGCCTGCTGCAGGCCCAGGAGGACATCACCTGGGCCCAGCACCTGGTGCTTTTTTTTCCACTGTGGTTGGGCGATATGCCCGCCTTGCTCAAGGGTTTTCTGGAGCAGGTGGCGCGGCCCGGCTTCGCCTTCAAGCCCGAAGGCGGCAATCCGTTTGGCAAAAAGGGGCTGACAGGACGCTCGGCCCGCGTGGTGGTCACGATGGGCATGCCGGCGCTGGTGTACCGCTGGTACTTTCGCGCGCACAGCGTCAAGAATCTGGAGCGCAATATTCTGGGTTTTGTCGGCATCTCGCCCGTGAATGAAACCCTGATTGGCCAGGTGGACAAGCTGGGCGAAGAGGGCGCTCGCACCTGGTTGGAGAAGCTGCGCAAGCTCGGCGCAGCCGCGCAGTAGACCGGCCTCAAACCGGATGGCGCGTGAGATAAGCCGATGACGTGGCGGTGGCCGTCAACTCGCCTTTTTCATTGAACAGCTCGGCCCGGAGATAACCCACGGTTTTGCCGAGTTTGACGATGGTGCCCACCGCGGTGAACTTGCCCGCGCGGGAAGGCCGCAAAAAGCTCACGTTGATGTCGATCGATGAAGGCGTCACCCGCATTTGCTCCACGGCCATCACCGCATGGGCCATCGCCGCGTCCAGCATGGCGGTCACAAAACCGCCCTGCACCACATCAATGGAGTGGCAGCAGTCCAGGCCGGGCTCGAACGCCATGGACACCTGGCTTTTCTCGGGTTCAAACCCGATCACAGCGCCCTTGAGTGTGGTGAGGCAGGCGGGCCTGCCTTGATTGAGCAAGTCGATGATGTGGGCTGGAGTCATGGGTTTTGGGGCCAGTCATGGTGTGACGATCAGTTTATCTGCATCAATCCACTGAATTCGTCGGCCGCCGCGGAAGGCTGTGGTCATGCCCTGAGAGGGCATGACCCATAATGCCGCCTCATCCGGCCCGCAACGGGCCTGCAAAATTGTCTCGAGAAACGACGTTTGGGCTTCCTGAAAGGGGCCAGCGGCAGGAGTGAAAGAAAACATGGCTATCCAGTGGTTCCCCGGTCACATGCATTTGACCAAAAAAGCAATTGGTGACCGCATCAAGAACATTGATGTGGTGATCGAACTGCTGGATGCCCGCCTGCCCGGCTCAAGCGCCAACCCCATGCTGGCCGAGTTGACCTTCGGGCGGCCGATGTTGAAGGTGCTCAACAAGCAGGACCTGGCCGATCCCGTGCGCACCGCGCAATGGCTGGCCCATTACAACAGCCAGCCCGGCACCCGGGCCATTGGGCTGGATGCCAGCATGACCACCCCCTCCAAGGCCCTGATTCCGGCCTGCTTTGAGCTCGCGCCCAACCGGGGCGGTATGGTCAAGCCGATGCGTGTGCTCATTTGTGGCATCCCCAACGTAGGCAAATCGACGCTCATCAACACCCTCACGGGCAAGCGCGCCGCCAAGACCGGCGACGAGGCCGGCATCACCAAGCTGGAGCAACGCATCTCGCTGGCCGATGACTTCTATCTGTACGACACGCCGGGCGTGCTGTGGCCGCGCATCATTGTGGCCAAGAGCGGTTACAACCTGGCGGCCAGCGGCGCGATCGGGCGCAATGCCTTCAACGAGGAAGAAGTGGCGCTGGAGCTGCTGGACTACCTGAAAACCCACTATCCGCAGATGGTCGAGGGTCGATTCAAGTTGGAGGGCGTAGCCGCCATGACGGATGAGCAACTGCTTGACGCCATTGGCCGTAAACGCGGCGCCCTGCAGGGCGGGAACCGCATCAACATGCAAAAAGCCGCTGAAATTGCAATTTACGACTTCCGCTCGGCCGTGATGGGCCGTATGACCTTGGAAACGCCAGAAGAGTTTGCCGTGTGGCTGGCCGCCGGCGAGAAGCTCGACGCCGAGCGCCAAGTGAAGAAAGACGCGATTGAACTCGACCGCAAAATTCGGTTCAAGAAGATCCCAAGGCCGGATTCACGGGCTTCATGATTTTAAAATCGCCGTTTTAACACGACCTCAACGCAAGAGGACACCCTATGACCCAGCACGAAGCCGCCCTGCCGCGCAAGTTGATGATCGTGGATGACAGCAAAGTGACCCGCATGCGAATTCGTGCCTTCTTTGCCGCCCAATGCCCCCAATGGACGATTCAAGAGGTGGCTTCTGGCGATGAGGCCTTGGTCCTGGCCGCGCAAGCCCCGCCCGATTTTGTGACCATGGACGTCAATATGCCCGGCATGAGCGGCTATGAGACGGCGCAACTCATGCTGCTGAGCGGCCAGCACATTCGCATCGTGGTGCTCACCGCCAATATCCAGGAGAGCAGCCGCCAGGTGGCAGCGTCTTTGCGTCTGAATTTTGTGGCCAAGCCAGCCACCGAGGCGTCCTTGCAGCAGGCACTGGACCACTTGCTGAGGCTTGAATGATTGCACTGGGCGAGTTTGAGCAAGACGCACTGACCGAGATCTTCAATATCGGGGTCGGGCTGGCGGCCAATGCCCTGTCTGAGTTGACCGGTGAGCACGTCCCCGTGTCCGTGCCGATGGTGGCGCTCACCAGCTACGCCCACGCCCGCCACCACCATGCAGGCCGTGACCGTTCGGTGGTCGCCGTTCGCCAAACCTACACAGCCATGTTTGCCACCGAGGCCGTGCTGATGTTCCCCCAAGAAACCAGCCTAGCCCTGGTGCGCATGATGGTAGGCCCCGAGTTGGCGCACGACCAGTTGAAGGAACTGTCGCCGGACGCCTTGTCGGAGCTGGGCAACATTGTCCTGAACGCCGTGATGTCTGCCTTGGCTGATGCGCTGGATTTGAGGCTGGAGGGCTCCTTGCCCACCGTCAGTGCAGGTCTGGCCGGCACCCTGTTTGAAGACCCCGAGCCCAATTTGATCGGCTCGCCAGAGGTGCCGCAGGTCTTGGCTCTGACGATTGATTTTCAGCTCGGTGCGCAGCGTGTGCCCGGTGATCTGGTGTTTTCATTGAATGCTGCTTCCAGTAGCACCCTGCTGGCGCGCTTGACTCACTACGCGGCGGGCCCGGCAGCCTGAACGCTGCATCGCCATCCCCGCGCCCCCATCAGAAGGCTCTTCACCGTGGCAACCGTATTTCCCGAGCGTCGAAAAATTTTGGTGCCGACAGCCACGTCCCACTCCCAGGCGATTGAACTCTTGCCGGGCCACGTGGCGCTGGGGCTGGCTGGCGACCAACTCAAAACCCTGCTCGGCTCCTGTGTCTCGGTCATCCTGACCGACCCCCGGCGCACGGTGGGCACCATGTGCCACATCGTGCACGTGGGGCAGCCCAATGCGGCTAATGTTTGCAACACCGCCTATGGCGAGGTTGCCATGCAAGACATGTTTGATCGCCTTACCGGCGTGGCGATCCCGCCGCAGCGTTGCCACGCCTATGTGTACGGCGGCGGCAACATGTTCCCGCACATGTTCAGCACCACCCATGTAGGCGCCAAAAATGCCGACTGGGTGCTGGACTATTTGCATGACTGCGGCATCACCGTGCTGGAGCACGATGTGGGGGGCAGCATCTACCGAAAGGTGGTCTGGACGGTGGGTCATGACAAGCCCGGCGTGGAGGCCGTGCGCACAGACATGCCCAAAGCACAGGGGCGTTGAAGCCGCCGATTCCCGCACCTGGGCCAAGGCCCGAACCAATTCAGTCGCCCTGGCGCAGTACCACGTCCGAACACGGGTGCGCCACGCAGGGCAGCACGCAACCCGCTGTCATTTCTTCGGTACTCAGGCCGGGCCATTCAATCTCATAGCGCACCTCGCCGCACACCAGTTGCCCGATGCAGGTGCGGCAGGTGCCATTGCGGCACGAACTGGGCCAATCGATGCTGCCTTGCTCCAGTGACGTAAGCAGCGGCTGGTTGGACCAGGCGTCAAACTGTTGTCCGTCGGCCTCGGTGTGGCCGATAAATAGTGTGGGTGTATCGTTGGAACTCAT
>JBIIVW010000072.1:0-15698 GCA_044339205.1 Rhodoferax sp.
ACCTGCATTTGCCAGCAGTACACCCAAGGTCAGCAGGCATCGTATCGTCAGCCAGGATTGAGGAGCCTTGTATTGATTTTTCATGGGATTTCAGCGCCTGGAATTAGTCGGGTTGGAGGTGATTAGATGGACACCAGCTTCACCATGGGATGAGAAAAATCAACGGACCTTCAGTGAAGGTCAATAGACTGCGTGCTGCGTTTGACTTGGTCTTAACGCGGCAAAAAAGATGCTCATTACCCGAAAGACTGATCTGTTCCAACGTTTGAGCCACCTCATTCATGAGTTGGGTGTCGGTACGGCACTTTTGTATGGCTGTGATCGGCTCCTCAGGCATATGAACTCGCAGTGCGGACTTCATTGCTATCGGTTTTTGGCTCAACCGCTTGCATCTACCCCTCGCCTCCATTCCAAGCGGGGGAAGTCGTTCTCTTTTCGTCTTTTGACGGGCATGGAGCCTGTGCTGGATGGTCTGGGTCGACCCGAGTCGGTTCTTTCCGATCGCTTTGCCCAAGGTGCCCAGTGCCTGCTGGCCACCAAAGAGGGCAATGTTGCGGGGTGTATCTGGTTTGTGCGAACCGCCTACGCAGAAGACGAAGTTCGCGTGGACTACCTGCTGCCCCCGTCGGGCGACTGTGTCTGGGATTTTGATGTCTACGTGGCTGAGGCACAAAGGCTGGGTTACTTGTTTGCCAGGCAATGGGATGCCTTCGATGCGCTGCTCCAGCCCCAGGGCGTGCGCTATACGGTGAGTCGGATCAATGCGTTCAATCAGCGTTCAATTGCTTCGCACGAAAGTATGGGCGCCCATAGATGTGGGCGTGCGTTGTTTATCTGCCTGGGGTCGCTGCAAGTCATGGTGTCAGACCGGCGCCCGTATGTGGCTTTGGGCGGGCGCCCCAAGTTGCACATCGGTCCGAACGAGGTCGTCAACTCGTGAGGATGCCATTGGCTGGCGTGGTTTTTGACCCAGGTTGAGTGTCAGCTCCTCCACCTGAGCGCGCGCATTTGCCGTGGAGAAGGTGTGATCGACACCAGGTAAATCATGACGGATGAGCCCCGGATGAGCCAGTGCATCTTTCCAGGCCGGGTCATCGCTCAAGCACCCTGAAAATTCTTTGGCCGTGTAGTCATCGCCACTCAGGATCAGTAAAATATTGCCCGAAAAAGAGTTCCAGCCATCGGCCATGCGGTGTTGGAAGGCTTGCACTGGCTGGCTGGCGCCTGCTTCTGTACCCCGCTGCCACACCCTTTCCAGGGCGAGTCCGACATTTCGAGTGAGTTCTTTCAGGGCCTGCCAAGCCACACCGCCGCGCAGCAGCTTGCGCCAGAAGTCTTTTTGCCCAAGGCGCTGCAGGTAGTAATGCTTGACTTGGGTCATTGCCAGGCTCGCCTCTGAACGTACCCAGGGGTTCAGCAGGCACAAGCTATGCACCCGTGGATCAGCCGTTTGTTGGCAATAGAGCAGGGCGGCAGATGCGCCGTCGCACAGCCCCCACAGGGTGATGTGGTGAACTGACGGCTGCTGTGTTTGCAGGGCGTTGATGGCAGCGGCAAGATCATCACTGACGCTGTCAAACGGTCGCCGCTGGCCCGCGCTGTCGCCCATGCCCCGGTAGTCAAAGCGCAGGACGGCGTAACCTGCTGCAGCCAGCCGGCGCGACAACAGCACAAATTGCCGGTGGCTACCCACACGGTACTGCGGCCCGCCCACCACCACGATGAACCCGCTGGTCGCGGGTACGTCAGGTCGGGCCATGATGCCCAGCAGGGCGTCTCCCGAGCAGGTGAAGCGGATGGCTTCTTCAGAGTAGTTCATGGGTGGGCAGACTCAATAACCGTGGCTGGTGCCTTGGCGCGCAGGGCGGCCGTGGTGGCTGAGATTAACGCTGGCGCGTCTTCGATCTCTGTGCTTTGCCAAAAGGCGGGCCCGCGTGCCATGTGTAGGCGCGCATCAAACCCCGCCTGCTGCCATTGAGCGAATCGCTCGCGGGTGATGACGCTCGGTTGAGTGGTCTCCAGGGTCGATAGCTCGAACCACTCCACGCGTTGTCCAGACTCCCGCAAGGCGGGTGGTGCCAGCGTGGCTTGCATCAGACCTCGTGCCAGGCCCGGCGACAGCTGATAGCCGGCAATCTCAAGGCACTCGCCATCATGGAGTTTCTGGCGCATTTGTTCCATGAGGCCTTTGGACTGAGCGCCTTGTAGGTCTGCGGCCAACTTGAGACGCATGAACTGGTTCAGTAGTGGCTGACCCAAAGACGGAGCCTGCCAAAACAAATAGTTGCACGCCATGCCCGACTGAGCTGCAGCCTGCGTTGCCAGCAGGCAGCCTGCACGCAAGCCCCACAGCCAGAGAGGGGCGGGTGGCGTGTGCAGGTTGTGCCTGTCGGCCCGCTCCTGCAAGTAGCGACTCGCCTGTAGCACATCGTCCACCCAGCTTTGCCAAGTGGCATCCCCGAAATCACCAGAGCTGTCACCACAGCCCAGCAGGTCCATTTGCAAGACGTTGAATCCGGCTTGGGCGAAGGATCGTGCTTGTAATGCGACCATGCGGCGAGCCTTGTTCATCTCCTCGGCGAACGGATGAATGTAGAGCACTTGCCCATGAACCACTCCACCCTCTGCCGGGTGAAAGATGCAGAATCTTTGACCTTCGCCAGAAGCAATAAACAACGCCTCCGCTTGGAGCGACATAGCCCGTCAGGAAACCAGTTTGCCACTGACAAAGTCGGTAAGCGAACCGACTGTGGCGAAGGTTGCGCCATCAATATCGTCGTCATCCACCACCACGCCAAACTGGTCTTCGAGTGTGGTGATGAGTGTGATGACGGCCATCGAGTCCAGTTCAGGCACCGCGCCGAGTAGGGGGGTGTTGCGGTTGAAAGCGGCGCTGCGTCCGTTCAGACTCAAGACTTCGTCAACAACGCGCAGAACTTCTTGTGCTATGTTCAATTTGAGTTTCCCAAGAGGAAATTTGCTAACCCCAATGGCTCGGGGGACTGAAGTGCCATGGTTAGCGCAGACATCATTTTTTCACTTGCTTTTTCTCAATCACGACAGCCTGAGCAGGAATTTTTATGACTGAGTCCACTCTTTTGCAGGAATTGATTTCGCTTTCCGCCGCACGCACTCCGCACGCGACAGCACTCACCTACGGTGACAAGCACTTGAACTATGGTGAGCTACATGCGGCCGTGAATCGATGGGCCTCGGGTCTGATGGGCTTGGGGCTGGCGCGCGGGGAACGGGTGGCTATTTACCTTGAAAAACGCTTTGAAGCAGTGATCGCCAGTTTCGGTGCCGCCGCTGCGGGTGTTGTGTTTGTTCCGGTTAACCCGCTGCTCAAGCCAGACCAAGTCGCCTTCATTTTGCAAGACTGTAATGTGCGCGTGTTGGTCACTTCGCCGGAGCGGCTCGTGCTGCTTCAGGCGTCCTTGCCAGCTTGCCACGATCTGCGTCACGTGGTGTTGACCGGATCTTCTGAGTTGGGCTATCGGCCACTTGCCAAGATGCCTGACTCTTTGCAGCTAACAGCGTGGGACGATCTTCCCCAGTTTGAACTGCGCCTTGGTCATCGGGTGATTGACGTGGACATGGCCGCTATTTTGTACACCTCGGGTAGCACTGGCAAACCCAAAGGCGTGGTGCTGTCGCATCGCAATATGGTGACAGGGGCCAAGAGTGTGGCCTCGTATCTGGAGAACAACGAGCGCGATGTGATACTGGCGGCGCTGCCCTTGTCGTTTGACGCTGGTTTTAGTCAGCTGACCACCGCTTTTCATGCAGGCGCCCGGGTGGTTTTGCTGAATCACCTGATGCCGCGTGACGTGCTCAAAGCGATGGTCCAAGAGGGTGTGACCGGCATCACCGCCGTGCCACCGCTCTATATCCAACTGTCTCAGCTGACCTGGCCCACGGTCATCGGTGAGCGCTTGCGGTACTTTGCTAACACGGGTGGTCGAATGCCACGCGAGACTTTGAAAGCATTGCGGCAGCGTGTGCCCCAGGCCCGGCCTTTTTTGATGTACGGGCTGACCGAGGCCTTTCGCTCCACCTATCTGCCACCGGATGAAGTGGACCGACGTCCCGACTCCATTGGCAAGGCGATCCCCAATGCCGAAATACTTGTGCTGCGCGATGACGGGTCGCCCTGCGCGGCAGATGAGCCCGGCGAGTTGGTGCACCGGGGCGCCTTGGTTGGTATGGGTTACTGGAACGATGCCGAGAAAACTGCCGAGCGTTACAAGCTGCTGGCGCCGGACGCGCCAGGGCGCCACAGTGGGTTGCAACTGCCCGAGTACGCTGTGTTTTCAGGTGATACGGTGCGCCAGGATAACGAAGGCTTTTTGTACTTCATTGGGCGGCGCGACGAGATGATGAAGACCTCGGGCTACCGGGTCAGCCCGACCGAGGTCGAAGAAATTGTCTACGCCACCGGTCTGGTGGGAGAGTGCGTAGCATTTGGCGTGGATCACCCCACCCTGGGCCACGCTATATATGTAGTAGCTACTTGGGCAATAAATACGCCGGCTAGAGGGCTAAATGACCTAATAAATGAGTGTAAAAGCCGAATGCCGGCCTATATGGTGCCCGCCACCATTGAGATGGTGCTCGGCCCATTGCCACGCAACCCCAATGGCAAGATTGACCGCAAGCTGTTGTCCGGCGGGTGGCGCAATCGCCCCGCTGCCGATGCAGAGTCAGCACCTGTCACCGCGTTGGAGCCCTGCCATGCAGAACATTGAGCGCAGTATGCCGGTTCATGTCTCCATGGACCAGTTTCCCGTGACCGCGGGTCAGTTGAGTGTTGGGGGCGAGGTGCTGTCACGGCTGGCGGCCCGAGTCGGCCAAACTCCTTTTTACGCCTATGACCGGGCCTTGCTGCGCAGCCGGGTGGGCGAATTGCGCAGCCTGCTGCCCCCAAACATCAAACTGCACTACGCCATGAAGGCCAACCCCATGCCTGCTGTCGTGGCTGTCATGGCTGCATTGGTGGACGGCATTGACGTGGCCTCGGCCGGTGAATTGAAAGTGGCATTGGATGCGGGCGCGAACCCGGCGGAGATCAGTTTTGCGGGGCCTGGCAAGCGCGATACTGAGTTGCGCCAGGCCGTGGCATCGCGGGTATTGGTCAATGTCGAGTCGTTTCGCGAGCTGGGCGTATTGCAGGCCCTTTCGGCTGAACTCGGTCTGGCTGCCCGGGTGGCCGTGCGGGTCAACCCGGACTTTGAGCTCAAGGGCTCAGGCATGAAGATGGGCGGTGGCCCAAAACAGTTTGGTGTGGATGCCGAGCAGACGCCCCGGTTGCTGCAAGAGATTGGCCGGGCCGGACTTGAATTCGAAGGATTTCACCTGTTTGCAGGCTCCCAGAACCTGCGTGCAGAGGCGATTTGTGAGGCGCAGCAAAAGTCGTTTGAGTTGGCGCTGCGTCTGGCGCAGCATGCGCCCGGACCTGTTAGTTTCTTGAACTTGGGCGGTGGCTTTGGTATCCCGTACTTCCCGGGTGAGCAGCGGCTTGACCTCGCGCCCGTGGCCAACAACCTGGCGCAACTGAGTGAGCGTGCCAGGAGCGAGTTGCCATCGGCCTCACTGGTCATTGAACTGGGTCGCTACCTGGTCGGTGAAGCTGGCGTGTATGTTGCGCGCGTGCTGGACCGCAAGATCTCGCGCGGGCAGGTCTACCTCGTCACCGACGGTGGCTTGCATCACCATTTGTCGGCGTCAGGAAATTTTGGTCAGGTCATCCGAAAGAACTATCCTGTCACGGTGGGCAACAAAGCTGATGCGATCGACAGGGAGCTTGCGTCCGTGGTGGGCCCCCTGTGCACGCCACTGGATCTGTTGGCTGACCGCATGAGTCTGCCCATTGCTCAAGTCGGTGATCTGGTGGTTGTCTTCCAATCGGGCGCCTACGGCGCCAGTGCCAGTCCACAAAATTTTCTTGGGCATCCGCCTTGTGTTGAGGTTCTGGTGTAGGGCAGGTTTCGTCGCTTGCTTGACAATACTCAAGCGCACCCGGAGGCATCCGGGCAGACTCGATTTCTAAACAGGGAATGTGGAGTCTGAACGTGATAAAAATATTCAATCACTATTTTCACAAGCGCACGCTATTGAAAATTGGTTTTGATTTAGGCTTGGTGCTTACCACCATAGTAATCGCAATTTTTTCTCAGGTGGCCGACGTCGCCTCTGCATCCCCCAGGGTGGTGAGTACCTCATTGGTGCTGGCCCTGGGTATCGTGTTCATCAATTCAGCTCTCGGGTTTTATCAGCGTGTGCAAAGCTGTACTCTGGGGCAAACACGGGCAAGAGCGTTGTTGTCTTTGTGCCTCTCGCTTCCGTTGGCCTACGCGGTATTCAGCTGGTCTCCACTGCACTTTGTGGATGAAACGGCTCTGGCGCTGGCGCTGTTGGCGGCTCTGGTGGTCATGCTGCTGCACCGGGTCTATGTCGTTCATGCCACGCCCCAAACTCTGATGCGCCAGCGTGTGTTGGTTTATGGGTCAGGGCCTCGGGCCAGGCTGGTGGGTCGGGCCCTGCAGCACTCAGACCCCAATGTGAATCTGATCGGCTATTACGCTGGCCCTAATGAGTCATCTGAAGAAACCCCGACCATCGGACTCCTGTCATCCGGAAGGTCGTTGACCGATATTGTTCTGCAAGAGCAAATTGACGAGATCGTTGTGGCGCTAAGTGAGCGCCGGGGTGGCAGCATGCCCTTGCGCGAGTTGCTGGACTGCAAGCTGCACGGAGTGCGTGTGGTGGACATGGCTACCCATTTTGAGAAAACACTGGGCCAGATTCGGCGCGACTCGGTCTCTGCCGGGTGGCTTATTTTTGGCGATGGTTTTGAGCAGGGTGTGATGCGAACAGCGATAAAGCGCCTTTTTGACATGGTCTGCGCAAGCGCGCTGATTTTGCTCACCTGGCCCCTCATGCTGGTCACGGCAATCTTGATCAAGCTGGAGAGTACAGGGCCGGTTCTGTATTTTCAGGAGCGGGTCGGACTGAATGGCCGGCTCTTCAGGGTGGTTAAATTTCGCAGCATGTGTGCCAATGCCGAGATGGATGGACAGCCCCGCTGGGCCGCAGCGGGCGATGCCCGCGTGACCCGGGTGGGTCGGCTTATTCGCAAGCTTCGCATTGACGAACTGCCGCAATTGTTCAGCGTGTTGGGTGGAGACATGAGCCTCGTCGGACCTCGTCCGGAGCGGCCCTTTTTTGTCGATCAGCTCACGCGTGAGTTGCCCTACTACGCGGTACGCCAGAGCGTCAAGCCGGGCGTCACCGGGTGGGCTCAGGTGCGCTACCACTACGGTGCGTCGGTCGAAGATGCGGCAGAGAAACTGCAGTATGACCTCTATTACGTCAAGAACCACTCCCTGTTCCTGGATCTGGTCGTGTTGTTTGAAACCGTGGGCGTTGTCTTGCTTGGTAAGGGTGCCCAATAGCATGAAGGGCTCAGTTCCTGTCGACAAGCACCGCCCGCCGGGAGGGCTACATGCCTAGTGGGTATTTTGGCTTGACCGCGTGGAGTTATGGTGGGGTGGGCGTGGTCTATTTGGTGTTTGCTTTGCACCTCTTGCAGCTGGGTTACGTCAGCCTGGCGCGCGAGCGTTCGAAGACCATGTTGTTTTTGGCCGTTCTGTGCAGCGCACTCTGGGGCGGTTTGGGGCTGGCTTTTTTGTTGACCGGCGAGCTTGTTTTTTTGCGGCTCAGTAGCTTGTTTGACTTGTTGCGTTATGGGTTTTGGTACGCTTTTTTTCTGGCGCTACTCCAGCTGACGTGGGCTCAGCGCACCTTGTCCGGCATACGGTGGCTGCTGCCGGTGTCGGGGTTTCTGGTCACAGTGGGCCTGGCGTCCATGTGGATTGCTGCTCTGCGCGTGCTGGCGCCAGTGGATGCTGGCCGCGTCGTCCTGATGGTCTCCATGGCGGCCCCGGTATGGGCGTTGGTCTTGCTGGAGCAGGTTTTTCGCAATGTCAACGACGATGCGCGATGGAATATCAAGCCCCTGGGTCTGGGGCTCGTGGGTGCCTTCTTGTTTGATTTGTATTTGTTTTCGCAGGCGGTCCTGTTCAACAGGCCCGATGGGGATGCCCTCAGCATTCGGGGCGCGGTGCACAGCCTGGTGGTGCCCTTGCTGTGGCTCTCCATCAGTCGTCGCAGTGACTGGGTATCCGGTGTGCGCTTGTCGCCCAAAGCAGCGTTTCATTCCGCCACGCTCTTGATTGCTGGCGTCTATTTGATGTTCATCTCGGCGGTGGGGTACTACGTGCGCTACTTCGGAGGTGAGTGGGGTCCGGCCCTGCAGTTGGCGTTGGTTTTTTTGGCGCTCGTGGTCCTGATGGTGCTTGTTTTTTCGGGCTCCCTGCGTGCCAAGCTTCGGGTTTTTTTGGGCAAACATTTTTTCCGTTACCGTTTTGACTACCGCGAGGAATGGTTGAAATTCACCCACACCCTGTCACCATGCAATTCGCCTCAGGAAGTCGGGCAACAGGTTATCCGCGGACTGGCAGACATGCTGGAGAGCCCTGCCGGCGGTTTGTGGATGAAGCCGCGTGGCGAAACCGCCTTTCGCCAGACGGCGCGCTGGAATCTTTTGCAAACCCTCGATCTTGAAGAGGCCAATTCGCCCCTGTGTCGGTTCATGGTGGGCAGTGGATGGGTGATCAATCTGGAGGAGTACCGCTCCTACACCCGGCGCTACGGGTCGCTGACGTTGCCACCGTGGCTTCAAGGCTTGCCCCAGGCTTGGCTGATCGTGCCTCTGATGATGGGCGATGAGTTGATTGCCTTTGTGGTGCTGGCCAGTGCGCGTACGCGCATTGATGTGAATTGGGAGGTCAATGACTTGCTCAAGACCGCAGGCCAGCAGGCGGCCAGTTTTCTGGCTCAAATGCAGGCTACCGAGGAGCTGCTGGAGGTGCGCAAGTTTGATGCCTTCAACCGGATGTCGGCTTTTGTGGTGCATGACTTGAAAAACATCGTGACTCAGCTTTCGCTGATGATGAAAAACGCCAAGCGTCTGGGTCATAACCCCGAGTTCCAGCAAGACATGTTGATGACCGTTGAAAACTCGCTTGAGCGCATGCGCCAGCTCATGCTGCAGTTGAGGGAGGGGAGCACCCCGGCAGGAACTGCATTCGGTGTGAACCTGGTCGCGATTGCTGAGCGTATCAAGGCAGTGGCCGAAGGCCGCGGCAGAACCCTTGAGCTTCAATTGTCAGCTTCGGTGGTCACGCGTGGACATGAGGAGCGCCTGGAGCGAATCATCGGTCATGTGGTGCAGAACGCCTTTGATGCCACTGCCCCCGGCGGGCGGGTTTGGCTTAACTTGGAGCGTCTGAGCGGTCTGGCGCGCATTGTTGTGGGCGACACGGGTCAGGGTATGTCGCAGGACTTTATTCGGGATCGATTGTTCAAGCCGTTTCAGACTACCAAGCGCTCAGGCATGGGTATTGGGGCTTATGAGAGCTTTCAGTATGTGCAGGAGTTGGGCGGTCGCATCGATGTAGACAGTGCGCCAGGGCGGGGGACCACCGTGGACATTCGTTTACCGCTTTTTGACGCCAAGATCGGCTCGGATCTTCAGACCCTGGAGGTCGCATGACCCCTGAAAAGACTGCTTCTCTGCTTATTGTTGAGGATGACCTGGCATTACAGAAACAAATCAAGTGGTCGCTTGACCGCTTTGATACGGTGACTGCCCATGACCGGGAGACCGCCTTGGTGCAATTGCGCAAGTGCGCTCCGGCGGTAGTCACGATGGATCTGGGGCTACCGCCCGATGCCGACAGCGTTTCTGAGGGCTTTCGGTTGCTGGGGCAAATTTTGGCTTTTGACCCAGACATCAAGGTGATCGTACTGACCGGCCAGAACGACCAGGCTAACGCCTTGCGTGCAGTGGCCATGGGCGCCTATGATTTTTTCACCAAGCCTTTTGAGCCGGAGTTACTCAACCTCACGGTAGAGCGGGCCTACCGCTTGTTTGAGTTGCAACGCGAAAACCGGCGGCTGCAGCAGGTATACCAGCCCGATGCTTTGGCTGGGCTGATGACGCGTGACCCGGAGGTGTTGCGGATTTGCCGCACCATTGAAAAGGTGGCCAGCAGCAACGCGACGGTGATGTTGCTGGGCGAGAGCGGAACCGGCAAAGAGGTATTGGCGCGGGGTTTGCATAGCGCGTCGCCGCGTGGGGCTGAGAAATTCGTGGCCATCAATTGCGCCGCGATTCCCGAGAACTTGCTGGAAAGCGAGTTGTTCGGGTTCGAGAAAGGTGCATTCACGGGCGCAGTCAAGACCACCTTGGGCAAGATCGAGATGGCCAACGGCGGCACGTTGATGCTCGATGAAATCGGCGATCTGCCCTTTCCGTTGCAGGCCAAGCTGCTGCGATTCCTTCAGGAACGGACCATTGAGCGCGTGGGCGGCCGCCAGGAAATTGCTGTGGATGTGCGCATTGTGTGCGCCACCCATCAGGATTTGAACGCACTTGGCCAGGCAGGGCGATTTCGAGAAGACCTGTATTACCGGCTGGCCGAAATTGTCATCAATATCCCGGCTTTGCGGGACCGTGTGGGCGATGCTGCCCTTCTGGCGCATGCGTTTGTGCGCCGATTCGCCCAGGAGCAAAACCGGTCGGCCATGACACTCAGCGAGGAGGCTGTAAGGGCCGTCGAGAAGCACCCGTGGCCAGGCAATATTCGCGAGCTGGAAAACCGCGTGCGCCGCGCCACCATCATGGCCGATGGCAGCCAGATCTCCAGCACCGATCTGGGTTTGAGGGAGCTTGCACCAGACGACGCTGACAGCGTGCTGGATTTGCGTTTGATTCGTGACCATGCCGAGCGCAAAGCGATCGTGGCCGCACTCGGGCGCGTCAATGGAAACATGGCACGAGCCTCCGACTTGTTGGGGGTCAGTCGCCCCACGCTCTACGACCTGATGCACCGTCTGGGTCTCAAATAGTTTCTTTCACTTCCCATCTCAAGGAATCCTTATGCGTTCAGTGAAAAATGAGTCCTCCAGAGTTCTGTCAGCCTTGTTGGTGTCATTGCTGTTGGTGGCTTGTGGCGATACCCCTGACGATTTGCTGCTGTCGGCCAAAGACTACTTGGCCAAGAAGGACAACAAGGCTGCAGTCATCCAGATCAAGAATGCCTTGCAAGTCAAGCCCGACCTGCCTGAAGCCCGGTTTTTATTGGGCAGCACTTTGCTGGAAGATGGCGACCGGGTGGGTGCAGAGACCGAACTGCGCAAAGCACTGGAACTCAAATATCCGCAGGACTTGGTCATACCCCGGCTGGCCAAGGCGTTGCTAGCCCAAGGACACGCGAAGAAGGTCGTAGATGAGTTCGCTCGCGCGAGCTTAAGCCTGCCAACGGCCATGGCCGACCTTCAGATGTCGCTTGCTTCAGCGTACGCGGCGCAGGGCAAGGCTGAGCTGGCCGAGCAAGCCTTGAATACTGCCCTGCGTGCTGACCCCGAATTCGCCCCTGCCCTGATTGCCCAGGCCCGTCAAAAAGCAGCTGCCCGTGACTTCGACGGTGCGCTGGTCCTGATTGAGGGCGTTATTGCCAAGTCACCCAAGGATCATGAGGCTTGGAAGTTCAAGGGCGACCTTGTGTTGTATGCGACGAACCAATCCGCTGCGGCTTTGGAGGCCTATCGGAAGTCAGTGTCCTTTAAACCCGATTTTCTGGCGGGCCAGGTGGCCATCGCGACCTTGTTGTTGCAACAGGGCAAACTCACGGAGGCGGAGCAACAACTGGTTCACATCAGGATCATCGCGCCGCGCCATCCCCAAACTCATCTGCTGGAGGCACAGCTGGCGTTCCAGAACAAGGAGTACCGGCAGGCCAGGGAGTTTGTGCAGCAGGTCTTGAGGGCCTTGCCAGCGAGTCTGCCTGCTCTGCAACTCGCGGGTGGCATTGAGTTGCAACAGAACGCTCTGCAGTCCGCACAAGATTACCTGAGTCGGGCTTTGCAGATTGCACCTGAATTGAATCTGGCTCGCCGTCTTCTGGTGACTACTTATCTGCGTGCGGGACAGCCAGCCAAGGCGATGGCGACTTTGCTCCCCGGGCTGAATCGGGAAAACGTGGATCCGGAAATGCTGTCCGTCGCCGGGGAGGTCTATTTGCAAAGCGGCGACCTCAAGCAAGCGGAGCACTACTTCGCTCAAGCGGCCCGACAGTCGCCAGAGAATGGCAAGAAAAGAACGGCGCTTGCCCTGACCCATTTGATGGGTGGCCAAGTCGATGCTGCATTTCAGGAATTACAAAACATTGCTGGCTCAGATCCTGGCGTGACGGCTGACCTGGCCCTGATCAATGCGCACCTGAGGCGTCGTGAGTTTGACCGGGCCCTGAAGGCGATTGAAGGGCTGGAGAAAAAGCAGCCGAACCAACCCCTGGCTGCCCAATTGCGAGCCAGAACCCTGATGGCAAAAGGCGATCAGGCAGGTGCACGAGTGAGCTTTTTGCGCGCGTTGGAGATAGACCCCGCCTATTTCGCGGCAACCGCCAGCCTGGCTGGCATGGACATGGTTGACAAAAAACCTGAACTGGCCAGAAAGCGCTTCGAGGCACTGGTTGCCAAAAACCCAAAAAGCAGTCGAGCTTACCTGGCGCTGGCAGATATCGCAGCCCGTTCGGGAGCCGCCCCGGATGAAGTCGCCCGTCTCATGGGCAGTGCGGTACTAGCCGAGCCCGGCGACCCCTACGTTCGCCTGATGTTGATTGACTTTCACCTTCGCAACAAGGATTTGAAATCTGCCATTTCAACGGCGCAGAACGCCGTGGCGGTCCTCCCGGAAAACGTTGATATATGGGCTGCGCTTGGGCGAACACAGCATTTGGCGGGTGAGTTCAACCAGGCCATGGCCAGCTATAAAAAGCTGGCCAGCCTGCAGCCTCAGTCAGCCCAGCCGTACCTGCGTATGGCCGAGGTTCAGTTGGCTGAAAAAAACCGCGATGCCGCAATCAGGAGCCTGAAAAATGCGCTGGAACTCAAACCAGATTCGCTGGAGGTTCAGCGAGTTCTGGTTGGACTGGACCTGGAGGACAAGCGGTTTGAGCAGGCGCTCACCACCGCCCGCACGGTGCAGAAGCAGAGGCCCAAGGAAGTGGCGGGCTACCTGTTGGAAGGTGATATTTACGCTGTGCAAAAAAACTGGGAGAACGCGTTGGCGGCTTACCGCGCCGGGCTCAAGCAGGTTCAGGCGCCTGAGCTGGCTGTCAAGCAACATGCAGTGTTGCAGGCTTTGGGCAGGGCGGCTGAAGCGGACAAGCTGGCCGCCCTTTGGCAGAAAGACAACCCAAAGGACGCCTTGTTTCTGTTGTATCTGGGGGACGATGCGCTGTCACGAAAGGACTACCTGCAAGCCGAAAAAGTATATTCTTCCGTGATTCGGCTGCTGCCTAACCACGCTATGGCCTACAACAATTTGGCCTGGGTCAGCGGCAAACTCAAGCGGGAAGGCGCACTGGCTTTTGCCGAAAAGGCCAACGCACTGGCCCCGAATCAGCCCGCGCTGATGGACACGCTGGCCATGCTGTTGTCTGAGAAAGGCGACTACGCTCAGGCGCTGGCCTTGCAAAATCAGATCCTGACCTTGCAACCACAGAACCCACTATTCAAGCTGAACCTGGCAAAAATTCACATCCAAGGCGGCCAGAAGGCGCTGGCGCGCAAGGAGCTTGAGGCGCTGAGCCAAATAGGTGCCAAGTTTCCAGCGCAGTCGGAGGTCGCGGCACTTTTGACCGCGTTGTAGCACGGGGAATAGCATGAAAACCTGGCTTGTTTTTTGTTCGGTGATGAGCATCTGCTGTGCCGGTCCAGTTCGGGCTGATGTTTCTGTCGCCATTGCCAAAGTTAAACCGTCAGTGGTGATTGTCGGTACGTTCAAACCCACCAACAGTCCGCGTTTTGCGCTGCGTGGAACCGGTTTTGTGGTGGGGCAGGACCGCGCGGACACGGGCAATTTGGTCATCACCAATGCCCACGTGCTGGAGCAACCTGCTGACCTGGATGTGCAGGCCGCCTTGGTCGTTCAGATTCGCATAAGCCCAGGGGAGTGGCAAATGCGGCTGGCCACGGTGTTGGAGGTAGACAAGGCGCATGACCTCGCCTTGCTGCGCTTTGAGGGGCCAGCGGTGCCTGCTCTCACGGTAGGGGACTCGGATCGGGTCAGGGAAGGTCAGTCCATTGCATTCATGGGCTTTCCAATAGGCGGCGCTCTGGGTTTTTCGCCGGTGACGCATCGGGGTATGGTCTCGTCAATTACCGTTGCAGCGCTGCCCGCGCCGACAGCTGGCCAGCTCAATGACAAGACCATTCGCAGCTTGCGGGCAGGCGGTAACTTCCAGGTTTTTCAGCTCGATGGTACGGCCTATCCCGGTAACAGCGGCGGGCCCTTGTTTGACCCGGACACAGGTCAGGTGTGGGGGGTTGTCAACATGGTGTTCATCAAGGGAACCCGGGAGTCGGCGTTGACGAATCCCTCCGGTATCAGCTATGCCATTCCCTCCGGCTTTGTCCAGCAATTGCTGAACCGCAGCCGAACCCAGTGATTGCTCAGCAGTCGCCTGACCAGGCTATCGGCCATAGACATCTTCAAAGCGAACGATATCGTCTTCGCCCAGATACGAGCCGGATTGCACCTCGATCATCTCCAAAGACACGCGGCCGGGGTTTTCGAGGCGGTGGGTAGTTCCCAACGGGATGAACGTGGACTGGTTTTCGGAGAGTAAAAATACGTCTTCGCCCCGGGTGATTTTGGCTGTGCCGCTCACCACGATCCAATGTTCAGCGCGGTGGTGGTGCATCTGTAGCGACAGGATACCGCCTGGCTTGACCACAATGCGCTTGACCTGAAAGCGCTCGCCGGCGTCCACGCCATCGTAAGAGCCCCAGGGTCGGTACACCTTGCGGTGGATGCTGCTTTCCGGACGGCCCTGCTGCCTGAGGATGTCAACGATTTTTTTGACGTCCTGTGTTTTGTCCTTGTGGACGACGAGGATGGCATCTGCTGTTTCCACCACCACCAGATCACTGACGCCCACGCAGGCGATGAGCCGGCCTTCTGAAATGGCCAGCGTGTTGCTACAGTCTTGCAGCAACACGTCCCCCTGAGCGACGTTGCCCGTGCTGTCTTTGGGCAGTACTTGCCATAAAGCATCCCAGGCGCCCACATCCGACCAGCCAGCCGCCAATGGAATCACGACGCCGGGTGGCAGGGTGCCTGTCTCCGTTCCCGCCGCAATGCGCTCCATGACCGCGTAATCGATTGAGTCTGCCGGGCAGCTGGCAAAAGTGGCCTTGTCCACCCGTGCAAATTCACCATCGGCTGACCCCTTGTCCCAGGCTGTCCGGCATGCCGTCAAGATGTCTGGCCGGCACACGCCCATGGCGGATAGCCAGACGGAGGCTCGCATCATGAACAGGCCGCTGTTCCAAAGGTAGGTACCCGCGTCCAGGTAAGTTTGCGCCGTGACCAAATCTGGTTTTTCCACAAAACGGGCGATCAACCGGGCAGAGGATGGTGCGTCACCCGTGTCTTCAGGGTAGGCAGATCCGGACTGAATGTAGCCGTAGCCTGTTTCGGGCGCCTCGGGTGTGATGCCGAATGTGACCACAGCGCCTTGAGCAGCCAAGGCTGCCCCTTGGCTGACGACGTTTTGGAAGGCGCT
>JBIIVW010000260.1:0-4658 GCA_044339205.1 Rhodoferax sp.
TCGGAGTCGGGTGCAAACAGGCGCAGCGGCAGCATGAGGTTCTCGCCCACGGTGAGCGAACTCCAGAGCGCCCCGCCCTGAAACATCACGCCAAAGCGGTGGCGCAGGGTGTTGAGCACGTCATCCGTGGCCTGGTACACATCCACCCCATGGAGCCAAATGCTGCCCTGCACCGGCGCCTGCAGCCCCACCAAGTGACGAAGCAGCGTGCTTTTGCCGCTGCCGCTGGCGCCCATGATGACAAACACCTCGCCCGGATTCACCTCAAAGCTCAGGTCGTTTTGCACCCCATGTGCGCCCCAGGCCAGGCTCAGTTGCTTCACAGTCAGAATGGCGCCCATTCAAAAGCCCAGACTCTGCAGCACCACCGTGCTGCCACAGGCGGCCAGCACAATCCAGACCAGCGCCTTGACCACGGCGCGCGTCGTGGCCACGCCGATGGCCTGCGCCGTGTGGCCGGCGTAAAAGCCTTCGCGGCACCCGGCAATGACCACCAGCAGCGTGTACATCGTGCCTTTGAAGAGGCCAATCCACAGATGGGTCCAGGTCAGGGCCTTGAGGCACTTGTGCAGGTATTCGGGTGCCGGCACACCATACACCCACAGCGAGGCCGGCAGGCCGGCCAGCACACCCACCACCATGGCCAGGGCGATCAACAAGGGCGCGACCAGCAGCATGGCGAGCAGGCGAGGCAGCACCAGGTTCAGCAGGGGGTCGATGCCCAGTGTGCGCAGGGCATCGATTTCCTCGTTCACGGTCATGGTGCCCAGTTGGGCGGCGATGGCGGCACCGATGCGGCCCGCCAGAATCACCCCGGTCATCAATGCAGCCAGTTCGCGCACCACGCCCACGGTGACCACATCGGCAATGAAGCTCTGCGCGCCAATGCGCCCCAGTTGCGCGCCGCCCATGTACGCCAGCATCAGGCCCACCAAAAACACAGTCAGGCTGACGATGGGCAGGCTGCCCGGGCCCATCTGGTCCATGTGGTGCAACACATCGGCCCACCGGAACACACGCGGGCGCCGGTGCACCCGACCGATGGCCAGCACCACTTCACCCACAAAGGTCAGGGTGATGCGCGCTTGCGCCCAGGCTGAGGGCGCGGCTGGCGCTGCCCCGGTGGAGGGTGGCTCGGGCGACAGGGCTTCGGTTGGCGCGGCCCCAGACGGCTCGCGCAGGGTGGGCTGGTGAGCAGCAGGCTGGCGCAGGGCCAGCGCCAGGGGTGCGGCCAGTGCCGGGGGCAGGGCGCTCAGGTCCACCGTCAATCCCCTTTGGGCCAAGGGGTGGAGTACCGCCCACAACGCGGGGGCCTGTTGGGCGTCAATGGGGGCGATTGAGGGCGTCTCGATGCGCACCCGGCCTGAAGTCACTGCGGCGGGCACCGGGCCAAGATCATGGTCGCGCCACTGCGCGGGCACCCGCAAGGTCCAGCCTTGCGCGTCCGGCACCCACAGCGGGAGCTTGGCGGGTGGGGATGGGGTGGACGGCATGGCCGCAGTGTAAACCGCAGGGTCTCGTGGGGCTCGCCAGGCCAAGTCGGGTTGGAAGGGCGGCAATCGTGTCTAATTGCGACGGCCTATTTCAAGCGCTTTTTTTGGCGTTGCCCTATTTTTGGAGCTTTTTCACATGACTTTTGCATCAACATTGATCGCCCGCAGGACCCTGGTGGCATGTGCGTTACTGACAGTAGCCGGGGTTGCTCAAGCCCAGGCGCAAACCGTTTTTCGGGTCACCACCATCCCCGAAGAAGCCGCCACCGAGCAAATGCGCAAATTTGGCCCCATCGTCAAATACCTGGAGCAAAAGCTGGGCATGAAGGTGGAGTTCACTCCCGTGAGCGACTACCCCGCGGCCGTGGAAACCCTGGTTAACAAAAACATCGATATGGCGTGGCTGGGTGGTTTCACCTTTGTGCAGGCGCAAAACCGCTCGGGTGGCAAGATTGTGCCCATTGCCCAGCGTGAAGAAGACACCAAGTTCCAGTCGGTGTTCATCGCCAAAACCAACTCGGGCATCAAGACCCTGACCGATTTGAAAGGCAAGCAAGTCAGCTTTGGCTCACAGTCCAGCACATCGGGCCACTTGATGCCGCGCAGCTTTTTGTTGCAGGCCCAAATTGACCCTGACAAAGACTTCAAGCGCGTGGCGTATTCGGGTGCGCATGATGCCACCATTGCATCAGTAGTCAGCGGGAAGGTGGAGGCCGCTGCGCTGGACATCACCGTGTGGAACAAGTTCGTGAAAGAAAACCGTGTAGACACCAAAGACGTGAATGTGTTTTACACCACACCGGGTTACTTCAATTACAACTGGTCTGTGCATGCCGACATGCCCGTGGCGCTGCGCGACAAGGTCACCAAAGCGCTGCTCGACATCGACCCCGCCACGCCTGAAGGCAAGGAAATCCTGGACCTGAACCGCGCCACACGCTACATCCCCACCAAGGTTGACAACTACAAAGGTATTGAGACCGCCGCGCGCAGTGCGGGTTTGTTGAAGTAAGTCACCCCGCTTGACGCCGATACAGATCTACCAGGGCAACACTTTGCCGTCATACGTATAGAAACCGCCTGTATCGGCTGGCTTGAGCTGGTCAATCACGCGCAGCATGTCTTGCGCAGCAGCCTCGGCGGGGCGACCAATCTCGGCACCCCGAAAGGGCTGCGAGAGTTTGGAATTGACCGTGCCGGGGTGCAGCGACACCAGCACCGCCTGCGGCTTGCTGCGCTTGACCTCAATGGCGGCCGTTTTTATCAACATGTTCAGCGCCGCCTTGGACGCACGGTAGCTGTACCAGCCGCCCAGGCGGTTGTCCTCAATGCTGCCGACTTTGGCTGAAATCAGGGCCATGGCACTGTGCTCCGGGTCCAGCAGCGGTGTGAAATGGCGCAAGACCAGCGCCGGACCAAAGGTGTTGATCCGAAACGTATCCATCAACTGCGCATAGTTCAGGTCCGAGAGCTTTTTCTCAGGCATCGCGTTGGGGGCATGCAGCACGCCAGTGGCATTGATGATGAGATGAAATTTGGGCTGCAGGGCCAGTATCGCCGCAGCAGCGGCCACGCTGGCCTCATCGTCAAAGTCTATGGCCGGGTCTGAGTGCCGGTGCAAGCCCAGCACCTGCCCGCAGCGCGGGTTCTCGGTTAGTGCGTCCATAAAGGCGGCGCCAATGCCGCCCGAGGCGCCGATGATGAGGGCGCGAAAACCGTCAGGGAATGTGTTCATGTTGGGTCGTGTTGGTCTGCAGGTGCGTGGTTTAAAGCGCATCCAGGCGCTGACGTGTCAGGGTGGCCTGGGCTTGCAGCGCAGTCACGTCCTCAGCTGTCATTTTGGCCAGCTGGCGGTAGGCCATGCCGATGCGCGGGTTGCGTTCCAGCTTGTCGGCGTTGCGCTGGTAGAAGTCCCAATACAGCGCGTTGAATGGGCAGGCGGTTTCGCCCAGGCGCTGTTTTTTATCATAGGCGCAGCCTTTGCAGTAGTCGCTCATGCGGTCGATGTACGCCCCGCTGCTCACATAAGGTTTGGTGGCCAGCAGGCCGCCGTCGGCAAACTGGCTCATGCCCAGGGTGTTGGGCAGTTCCACCCACTCAAATGCGTCGATGTAGACCCCCAAGTACCAGCGGTGTAGCGCCTGCACATCCAGCCCGGCCAGCAGGGCAAAGTTACCAATCACCATCAAGCGCTGAATATGGTGCGCATGGGCGTTTTGCAGCGAGCCGCCGATGGCAGCTTTCATGCAGTTCATGCGGGTGTCGCCGGTCCAGAACCATTTGGGCAGCGGCGTGGTGTGCTCAAAGAAATTGCGCTCGTCATAGCCCGGCATTTGCGCCCAGTAAATGCCGCGAATGTATTCACGCCAGCCAATCACCTGGCGGATAAAGCCTTCGGCAGCGGCTAAAGGCACCCGGCCCGCGCGCCATTCGGCCTCGACCCGCTGCACCACCTCGCGTGGGTTCAACAGCTTCACGTTCATGGCAAACGACAGCAAGCTATGAAAGAGCCGGTGCGCCTTGCGGCTCATGGCATCCTCGTAGTCGCCAAAGTGGGGCAGGGCGTGGATGGCAAAGTGGTCCAGCTGCTGCAAGGCCTCAGTGCGATTGACAGGCCAGCGGAAGTTGGCGGCAGCGGGTTCGCCAAAGCTCTGCACGCCAGCGGCTTGAATGGTGGCCCACAAGGCGCCGTGGTCATGCTGTGGACGCAGGTCGGCCGGCTCGGGTGGGTCACCTTTCCAGGGCTTGCGGTTCTCGGCGTCAAAGTTCCACTGGCCGCCCACGGGCTTGTCTGCCTCGTCGATCAGCACGCGGTAGCGCTTGCGCATGAGGCGGTAAAAGGTTTCCATCAGCCACTGCTTGCGTCCGGTAAACAACTCGGCCACTTCATGGCGCTGGGTGTAGAAATGTTCGCTATCAAGACAGGAGCTACCAGCGCTTATATCATGCCGGCTAGAGGCCAAAAAAGCTCTTAATTGCTGGTCCAGGCGGTATTCGTCTGGGTCCTGGTACTCAAACACCTGCACGCCGTAGTGATCGATCAGCGCACTCAAATTGCCGGTCAGGCTTTGCGTGTTGGCGGGGTTGTCAATGGCCAGGTAGTGAACGCGGTGACCGGCATCACGCAGCTGTTGCGCCAGTGCACGCATGCCCGCAAAAATCGCG
>JBIIVW010000261.1:0-4654 GCA_044339205.1 Rhodoferax sp.
GGCAGGTTGAGCATCATGGAGGCGTCCATGGTGGATTTCAGGTCCACCAGACCCGCCACCAGTCGCCAGGTGATGACGGCTGAAAACAGGGCCATCAGCACTGCTGCGATCATGTCCATGAAAGCATTCGCCTTGACTGGTGCTTTTGCGGTAAAGAAATCCACAATCACGTGGCCGCCAATCCATTGCGCATAGGGCAGCGTCATGGCAACAGCCATGCCACTGAGCATTTGCACCAGCTCGTAGTCACCTAGCAATGGGGAGGAAAAAAAGCTGCGGCCCACAATGCTCCACAGCGACATGATCGCCATGCAAACCAGGGTCAGCCCACCCAAAATGGCAAGCAGCTTGCAGCTCTTGTCCAGCGCCAGTGCGATGCCCTGGTACTTGGTGGTGTCTTCGGTGACAAGAATATCGGCCACTGTACGAACTCCGTAAATTTTTTTGTGCTCTGCCTGAGTCAAAGCGCGTGGTATGTCAAAAAGGGCGGAGTTGACTCCGCCCTTTGGGTGCGCCGTACACAGAGGTTACTTGGTGTAACCCTTGATCATCTTCACAGCGTCGTCGTACATGACTTGCCCCTGAAAACCACGCTTGTTCATGTCGGCGATCCATTCGTCATCCAGCGTAGAGGTCGCTTTCTTCCAGCGCTCCAGTTCGGCGTGTGGGAGCGTGGTCATGGTGTAGCCCGCCGTTTCAGCAAATATCTTGCGACTAGGCACATCATTGCCTTCCTGGGTTGAGCCAAGGAACGCAGAGAACTCACGGCCCGAGTTTTTGTCGATCACGGCCTTGAGGTCTGCAGGCAGGGACTCGTACTTGGCCTTGTTCATGGGGACCACAAACACGGTGGTGTACAGCGCAGGCGAAGTCTTTTCGGTCTCGGTCGAGAACTTGGTGAGTTCGTGCACTTTCAGGCCGGGAGCTACTTCAAAGGGGATCACGGCACCGTCAATCACACCCTTGGACAAGGCTTCCGGTACGGCGGGTACCGGCATACCAACGGGCGTTGCACCCATCATGCCCAGCATTTTGGTGACGGTGGCGGTAGGTCCACGGACCTTCATGCCCTTGAGGTCTTCAATCTTGGTAACAGCCTTGTTCTTGGTGAAGATCACGCCGGGGCCGTGGACGTGAACAGCAAGCAACTTGACGTCTTTGTATTCCTCTTGTGCATACTTTTGCGCAAAGTCCCATGCCGCACGGCTGGTGGCACCTGCATTGGTCATCATGAAGGGCAGCTCAAACACCTGAGAGCGGGCAAAACGACCTGCAGAGTAGCCTGCCACTGTCCACACCACGTCGGCCACACCATCTTTGGCTTGGTCAAACAGCTGGGGTGGGGTGCCGCCGAGTTGCATGGCAGGGTAAATCTGGCAGTTCATGCGGTTGTTGGAATCCTTGGCGATGTTGTCGCACCAGGTTTTCAGCATGGTGGTGTGCTGGATGGACTGTGGCCCCAAAAAGTGGTGCACTTTCAGGGTAACGGTCTGGGCGTGTGCGGCCCAGGCCGAGCACAGCAAACCAGCGGCAAGGGCGGTATGTCTGATGAGGTGTTTCATGGTGTGTCTCCTTTGTGTAATGGTGAAGCGATGTGAATTATGTTACCGATCGGTGCTGGCTCAATGCGAGGGTTTACCCTGTGAATTCGAGTAAATGGCACATGCATGCATTAAATTGCATCTTTCAAGGAGGTTTCCAAGGTGCTGGACCGGGCGAGGGTCAAGGCCTCGGTTAGAACGCTGCGGTCCCCAATGTGATTGGACAGGATGAGCACCAATTTGGCCAGGAACATATCGGCCTGTTCGTCGCTCATGTCGCGCTGGGTGCTGATCAGCTCTTCGTAAAAGCTGTCGGGCGAGGCAATGTTGGGTTCGCGGTTCAGTGGCATGTCGGTGAGTCTCAGGTTCAATGCAGTGCCAATGCGTGGCGCAGCGCGGCAGTGGCTTGGCTGACGTCAAACTGTCGCCAGCGGGCGGCCACATGCTGGTCCGGGCGGATGAGGTACACGGTGCCAGGCTGTGCGTCGTAGCGCTGCGCCAATACACCCTGGGTGTCCTGAATGTCTTTGCCCACTTCAATGACTGTGGTGGTCACCTTGCCAACTGACACAGGCGCAGCCGGGCCAAAACTCAGCAGCGTGAAACCATCGCCCAGTGTGCTTAGCAGCCAACCGTCTTTGCCGTCGGCCTGCACCGGGGCATCGGCGCAGTTGGTACCGGGCGCCATCTTGCCCTCAAAGGCATCGGCGTCCGGGGTGTTGAGTGACGAATTCACATACGGTGTCGGGGTAGAAAGCCGACCGCTGTTGACCAAGGGGCGGGCAAAAGCTTCAGTACGTGCCAGCTCCAGCACTGCATTGCGCAGGCGCAAGGAGCAGCGGCTTTTGGGCGTGATGAAGTCGGTCGAACGGGTGGAGTTAAGCAGGTTGTCGTCAGCGGCAAATGCACGCTCTTCATGGTAGGTATCCAGCAATGCCAGCGGGGCATCGCCGTCCAGAACCAGCTTGAGTTTCCAGGCGAGGTTGTCACAGTCCTGTACGCCGGTGTTGGCACCGCGCGCGCCAAACGGAGACACCTGGTGGGCTGCATCGCCGGTAAACAGCACGCGGCCGCGGCGCAACTGGTCCACACGGCGGCAGGCGAACTGGTAAACCGACACCCACTCCAGCTCAAACTCCACATCGGGGCCCAGCATGGCCTGGATGCGGGGGATTACTTTCTCGGGCTTCTTTTCTTCCGTGGGGTCGGCATCCCAGCCCAGCTGGAAGTCGATGCGCCAGACGTTGTCACACTGTTTGTGCAGCAGCACGCTTTGGCCCCGATGAAAGGGCGGATCAAACCAGAACCAGCGCTCGGTGGGGAAATCGGTTTTCTTCATCACCACGTCGGCAATCAGGAAGCGGTCCTGAAAGAAGTGCCCGGTGAAATCGGCGCCGGTCATGCGGCGCGTGTCGCTGTTGGCGCCATCCGCGGCCACCACCCAGTCGGCATCCATCTTGAACAGGCCGTCAGGTGTTTCCACCGTCAGGGTAGCGTGGTCATCACTTTGTTCAAGACTCAGCAGTTTGTGCTTCCAGCGCAGGTCTACCAGCGGAGAAGCCTCGCAGGCCTCCACCAGTTTTTCTTCAAGGTAGTACTGCTGCAGGTTGATCATGGCCGGCATCTTGTGCTGAGCCTCGGGTAGCAGGTCGAATTGATAGGCCAGATCGTCGTGGAAGAAGACTTTACCCACTTTCCACTGGATACCACGCTCTGCAAAGCCTTCGCCCAAGCCCAGGCGGTCCCAAATTTCCAGCGCGCGTTTGGCGTAACACACGGCACGCGAGCCCACACTAACGGTGTTGTTGTCGTCCAGAACCACACTGGAAACGCCTCGGTAGGCCAAGTCAAGTGCCTGGGTCAGCCCAATGGGGCCGGCACCAATGATGACCACCGGGTGGCGGGCCAGGGTGTTGTCGCGTTGCTCAACACTTTGCTGGTAGACGAACTCGGGGCAGGTGTAAGTTTTTTGCATGGCTGTCCTGCCGGCAGGGCTTAGCCTTCCAGGGCCTTCCACATTTGTACGTCGCGCTCGGCGGTCCAGATGCGTGGATCGGGGAACTGCGTGGCTTCGTCGTAGGCGCGGGTTACATCAAACGGCATGCAGTGGTTAAAGATGACCCAGTCGCCGTATTTGGGCTTGAGCTTGGCAAAGGTTTCTTCGTACACCTTGCGCAGGTCCTCGCCTTTGGCGGCGCCCACTTTCACGCTCTCGTACAGGTCGCTGATGAACGCTCGGGTGCCTGCCAGAGCGGCCTGCACTTGTTCGGGGGTTTGCAGCGCGGCGCCGCGACCGGGCACCAGTTTCTCGGGCTTGAGTGCCGCAATGGCGTCCAGGGTTTGGGGCCAGTGGGTAAAGTAGGCATCGCCTGCGTAGGGGGTGGCATCAAACTCGACCAGATCGCCGCTGAATAAAATCTTTTCCTGGGGCAGCCAAGCCACGGTATCGCCCTTGGTGTGGCCGCGGCCGAGCTGCAAAATTTGCACTTCCAGCTTGCCCAGCCAAAGCGTCATCTTGCCGGTGAAGGTCAGGGTGGGCCAGGTCAGGCCCGCGGGCACGCTCTCCAAGTTCTGGAAAAGGCGGGGAAAGCGGCCAATCTCGCTGGCCTTGTCGAATTCGCCACGCTCCACGATCAGATCGTAGGTGTCCTGGCTGGCAATGATGTGCTCGGGCGCATAAGCGGTAGCACCCAGGACGCGCACGGCGTGGTAGTGGCTTAACAAAACGTACTTGATGGGCTTGTCGGTCACCTCGCGGATGCGGCGGATCACGTCCTGGGCCATCACTGGTGTGGCCTGGGTGTCAATCACCATCACTGCATCGTCGCCAATGATGATGCCGGTATTGGGGTCGCCCTCGGCAGTGTAGGCATAGGCATGGTCCGACAATTTGTCAAAGCTGACCTTTTTTATTTCGAGGTCGGCCGCAGAGGCAAAAGTTTTGGTGCTCATTAAATTAGCCTATGTTGAATTTGTTTGATGGAAATAGGCAAATTTTCTGTTTGAAGTTCGCTTTAGTCAAATGCATTTGCGTAGGTGAAAACCCTGCTGCAAGGTAATGTGTCGTGTGCGGGGTGACAATGGCAACATGAAAGCAACCCGAACCGAGCACT
>JBIIVW010000262.1:0-4640 GCA_044339205.1 Rhodoferax sp.
CCCGACGACCTTGACCGGCTGGCCCGCAAACGCGCTGGCGCCAAACTGGGCTGGTACGCGCACGCTGTGGTCTTCACTTGTGTGAACTTGCTGATCCTCAGCCTGTCGCATTACGGGTTTGGCCACCAGCCCTGGTCGGTTTTTCCGCTGCTCGGCTGGGGACTGGGGCTGGGGCTGCACGGCATTGCGGTGTTTGTTCTGGGCAGCGGCAGCAACCTGCGCGAGCGCATGGTGCAAAAGGAGCGCGAGCGGCTGGAACGCGAGCGCGCAGGACGCTAACCCGCCCGCCACCTCCCCATGACCATCGACTGGATTCACAAGCTACGCCACCTGCTGCAAACGCTGGCATTCTGCCTCGCCATCTCGGCGATCCATTATGCGTTTCAGCCCGAAAAACCTTATGAAATAGGCGCCAGTTACTCGCTGGCGATTGGCACGCTGACCTGGGCGTTTATCGACTTTGGGCGCCATCTTTTTCCTTCCAGCGAAGCCACCGGCTGGCCCGCAGGCGCCGCCGGATTGACCTTGCCCCTGGTGGGCATCGTGCTGGGCTATCTGGGGGGCACCTCGCTTGCCGACTGGTGGTTGGGTTTCTCTTCCTGGGGGGCCAGTGGGCGCACGCAGTTGCGCGTGTCCATCGGCATCACACTGCTGGCCGGGCTTGCCATCAACTACTATTTTTATGTCAACGGCAAGAGTGCCTTTTTGCAAGCCAAAGTCAATGAGGTGCGCGGCCAGGCCACCGAGGCGCAGCTCAAGCTGCTGCAGACCCAGCTGGAACCGCACATGCTATTCAACACACTGGCCAACCTGCGCGCCCTTATTGGCAGCAACCCCGCACGCGCCCAACACATGCTGGACCACCTGGTGGCCTACCTGCGCGCCACCCTGAGCGCCTCGCGCGCCAGCGCCCACAGCCTGCAAGCCGAGTTTGACCGCCTGCGCGATTACCTGGAGCTGATGGCCGTGCGCATGGGCCCGAGGTTGAATTACTCGCTGACCCTGCCCCCTGAACTGGCCCACCTGACCATGCCGCCACTGCTTTTGCAACCGCTGGTTGAAAACGCCATCAAGCACGGGCTGGAGCCCCAGGTTCAAGGCGGCAACATCACTGTGCACGCCAGTTTTGACGGCACCCTGATCACCCTGCAAGTGCTGGACACGGGCGTGGGCCTGTCCTCAGATGTATTTGAGCAACCAGCAGGGCAAAGCGGATTTGGCCTCACCCAGGTGCGCGAGCGGCTGGCCACCACCTACGGCAGCGCAGGCGCTATCAAAATTAAATGTAACAAACCAATAGGAACGTCGGCTAGCGTCACTTTTCCTTATAAAACATAAGATGAACCCCTCGCCCCGCACCGCCCCAAGCGCCCTGATTGCCGAAGACGAACCCCTATTGGCCGCCGCCCTGCAAGCCGAACTGGCCCGCGCCTGGCCCGAGCTGGTGGTGCTTGGCTTGGTGGGCGACGGTGCATCTGCCGTGCAAGAGGCGCTGCGGCTTGCGCCCGATGTCTTGTTCTTTGACATCCGCATGCCGGGCCTGAGTGGGCTGGACGCGGCTGCCGAGTTGGCTGACGTATGGGAGGCACAAGCCCCACCCAATGCCATGTTCCCCGCGCTGGTGTTTGTGACGGCCTACGACCAGTACGCCCTGGCCGCCTTTGAGGCCCAGGCGGTGGATTACCTGCTCAAACCGGTGCAACCCGCCCGCCTTGACAAAACTGTTGCCAAACTCAAACTCGCCTTGAGCAGCACAGGCCCCGCCTCAGGTGGCTTTGAGGCCACCCTGGCCCAACTGCGTGGACTGCTTGAAGCCAGGCCACTCACCCCACCGCAACCGCTCAAGGTCTTGCAAGTGAGTGTGGGCACCGCCATTCGCCTGGTGCCAGTTCATGAGGTGCTGGTTTTTGAGGCAGCCGACAAATATGTGCGGGTTCTGACTGCCCACCACGAGTACCTGATCCGCACGCCCCTCAAAGACCTGCTGCCCCAACTGGATGCCACCGTGTTCTGGCAAATTCACCGGGGCACGGTCGTCAACGCCACCTGCGTCGACACCGTCAGCCGGGATGAAGCCGGCAAACTCAGCCTGGCCCTGCAGGGCAGAGCAGGAAAACTGGCAGTCAGCCGCCTGTACTCGCACTTGTTCAAGGCCATGTAGCGCGGGCACACAGCCCATTAGAGTTCGTGGGATGATCTAGGCAAAAGAACCTAACCTGAATGCTGAATTCGCCCATGTCTGAGCCCCTGGCCCTGTCTTTACTGCCCTTGTTCCCCTTGGGAACCATGCTGTGCCCCGGCGGCTTTTTGCCGCTGAGAATTTTCGAAGTGCGCTACCTAGACATGATCGGCAAGTGCTTCAAGACCGGCGCCCCATTTGGCGTGGTCACGCTGATTAAAGGCAATGAGGTGCGCCGCGCTGGAGCCACGGGTGCGCCCGGTGACAGCACTGCAGGGGAAACATTCCACCCGGTAGGTACCCTGGCCACCATCACCGAGCTGACCCGACCCCAGCCCGGGCTGATAGAAATCAGCTGTACTGGCACCCAACGCTTTCGCATCAACAGTACGCAGCTACTCAAGCACGGCCTGTGGGTAGCCAATGTCACTGTGCTTGCCGACGATATGTCGGTTGCCATTCCGGATGACCTCAAGGGCGTCTCGGTCGCCCTGGCTAATCTGATCAACTCGATCAAGGCCAGTGACATGTCTGAGGCACACATGCCGGTGCAGCCGCCTTACCGTTTTGACGACTGCGGCTGGGTTGCCAACCGCTGGTGCGAGCTGCTGCCGATCTCACCTGAACACAAGCAAGGCCTGCTGGCGCTGGACAACCCGCTGGTGCGTCTGGAGCTTGTCAGCGACATGCTGGCGCGATCCGGTATTGCCGGCTGAGCGCACGGTAGCTAGCAGTGCAGGGTGCTTGCTTGCCTCCCTGCGCCGCATTACGATCTGGTTCTGCAGCATTCATTCAATAAGGTGACCCACATGACCATGCAATACACCACCGTGGCAGCCCGCCTGCCAGAGAACAAGATGCGGCTGTATCCCACCAAAGTCATCAACGTCATTGGTGGACCGGGCTGCGACAAATCGCTGTTCTCGGCCGCCATCATCCTGAACCTCAACCTGCGCCACAAAACTGTGGAGACGATCCCGGACTACGCCAAGTCTCTGGTATGGCAAAGAGACTTTGAAGCACTCAAGAACCAATACCAAATTGCGCAGCGCCAGTTTCAGATGATTGAACTGATGGACGGGCAGGTCCAGTTTCTGGTGGCCGAATGCTCCCTGCCCCAGGTGATGTACTACAACGAGCATTATGTGGACAACATTTGCGATATCGGCAAGACCAAACGCCAGATTCTGGAGTGGTACAAGCAGCACAACAATGTGAATGTTTTGGTGGAGCGGGGCGACAAAAAATATATTCACACCGGGCGTTTTCAGGATGAAGAAGATGCCAAAAAGATTGACCGTGGGCTGCGCCAAACCCTGGTGCGCGAGGGCATCCCGTTCACATCACTGCCCCCGGACGTGGACGCCATCAACATCTTTGCACATTCACTGGAGTGAATGCCCCAGCCAGACGCCTGCGGGCGCCTTAACGCCGGTGACCCGAGTGGCGACCGTCATGGCGGTCATCCCGGTCGTAGCCGCCTGAGTGATAGCGGTTGTGGTGGCCGTGCCCACGGCCGTGCCCGTTCCCGTGGTGCCACCCCGGGCCAGGACGCTCCCACTGCACCGGGGCATATTGGTACTGGGTCACGTACACCGGGGCAGGCCGCACATAGACCACCGGGTTGGGTGCCACATACACAGAATAAGGCTGCACATACACCGGGTACGGCTGCACATAGGTGCCTGGGTAAGTTCCGTAGTAGCCCCCGCTGCTCACCCCCACCTGCACGCCCGGTGAGGACACCCCCACCGTCCAGGTCACGTTGCCCGCCTGCGCTGTGTCCGCAGTGCCCAAGCCACCCAGCGCCAAAGTAGCCGCAGCCACCAGGGAAGATGTTGAACAGTATTTTTTCATGGTGCGATCTCCTGAATTTTGATAAAGCAGGGCTAAAACGAACCCCGGACCAATTTAACGCTGAAAACCCGTCCCAGTTGACTTGGTCAATGTGACATCGGTCGCCAGACGTAACTGCAGGCCAACTTCTGCAGGCGGCCCGCTCCTTGCAACGCAAAAGCGCCGCCAGGCCTCCCGTCTAAAATAACTTTCATGAGCCACCCTACCCCCGCCAACCCCAAAACCGCCGCCACTGCGGCCCCCGAAGCCCCCAAAGTCAGCAACTTTTTGCGCCAGATCATTGAGAATGACCTGGCCAACGGCACCTACTCCAGCCGTCGTTGGGCCGGCAGCCCCGGCGACGCCGCCCACCAGGCCCAGGGGCAGCCAGACCCCGCCAAAATCCGCACCCGCTTTCCGCCCGAGCCCAATGGCTACCTGCACGTAGGCCACGCCAAGAGCATCTGCATCAACTTTGGCCTGGCGCGCGATTTTGGAGGCGTGTGCCACCTGCGCTTCGACGACACCAACCCCGAAAAAGAAGACACCGAGTATGTAAACAGCATCATCGACGCGGTGAAATGGCTCGGCTTTGAGTGGAATGGTGCGGCAGACGCAGCGCCCT
>JBIIVW010000263.1:0-4635 GCA_044339205.1 Rhodoferax sp.
TGGCATCGCGAGTGCGTCGTCAACGAATACACCCTAAAGTACGCCACGAACTCGTTGTTCGGCAGTAAGCGTTTTCGTACTGATTGCTCCTTTTAGGACCTTAAAACCTTGGGTGCCCGGCTGCCCACAGCTGGGGCGGGGCGCACACTGCGCCGGATCGCACGCCCAGGCGTGGCGTTGAGGTTGGTGCTGGCGCGGGAGTGGACGTCAAACCAGCCTGCCAAGGACATGCTGCCAAGCCCGGCGGGACTGAAGTCATCCTTCATTCGAGTCGTTCCCGAAGGGTCACCACTGGCAGCGTGTTCTGAAACTTGCGTTTGGTTTCATCCAACACAAAAGGTGCCTGTTTAGCTTACCGTTACAAGCAACCAGCCCGTGGCTGCAATGTGACCAAGTGTGACCACAACCGAAAGACCATGCAGCCATTTGAACCGCTGTCGCTGTCCGGTATCGGTTGCCGCATTGATGGCGGGCATAAGTAGCTGGCGCAACAGCACAGTGGTCAACGCCACAGCGGCCAACGTGCCAGCCGACACCGCGTTTTCTGGCCACCAAAACAAAGCTCCCAGACCAGCGGTTGCAATCACAAAGCCATAAAACCAGGGAAAGGCTTGGCGCAAGACTTTGCCTGCGGTCACTGCTGGCAAAGCACTGAACAAAAATGCCGCGAAGCCGAACGAATACAACGTCATGCCGCCGAAAAGTAGAGCGGTACTCAAAATTGCCAAAGAATGAATCATGTGAGGGTGCCAATAAATTACAGCTCGAGGGTGTGACCGCTTAGAACAGTGAAAGGTATCGAGCAGCTGCTGCGACCTGAGATTTGTTCAAGAAATTGCTTCAAAAAGTCAACAGTTGCGATGGTAGGTGAAGCAAAAAGACACAGAGGGCTCATGTTATTTACCCTTCCATACTCTTGGTGCATAGGTTGGCCCTAACATAATCGGCATGACATCCACCAACAACTGCTTGACGTTCGACACCACCAGCCTGCGTCTGCCGGATTCTGTAATTGCTGATCTGCGGACTGACCATGCCGGGGAGACGGGTGCAGTTTGCATCTACCAGGGGGTACTGCGATTTGCGCGCGACCCCGCACTTCGGGCTTTCGCTGCAAGGCACATGCAAGCGGAGCAGACGCATTTGCAACAGATCGAAGTCTGGCTCCCGCCGATCAACCAAAGCCGCCTGTTACCTCTTTGGCGCTTGTCTGGCTGGCTCACAGGAGCCTTGCCAGCATTGTTTGGCCCACGCGCTGTTTACGCCACCATCGTGGCGGTAGAGACGTTCGTAGACCACCATTACGGCCAGCAAGTGCAACTGCTGGAGTCACAGCCCTCCTTGCATTCTTTGCGCCAGACCTTGTTGGCGTGCCAGGGTGACGAAGTGGCGCATCGTGATGAGGCCGCTGCCGCGTGCGGGGGAGGTTCACCCGGTTTTGTATTGCGCGTTTGGTGCGCGCTGGTGGATGCTGGATCGCGTTTTGCGGTTGCCGTCTGTCGTCACATTTGAGTGGGAGTGTCGTGACCAAGATTGCCTCTGAAATCGAACGCTTCAACCGCTTTAGCGTGACTTGGTGGGATGCTGAGGGTCCAATGCGTCCGTTGCACATCGTTAATGCGTTGCGCTTGGGTTACGTGATCGAGCGCATCTCCCTGCACCTTGGGCTGAGTACCTCAAACATCTCACTGGACAACGTGCGTATTTTGGACGTGGGTTGTGGCGGTGGTTTACTGTCCGAACCGCTTGCGCGTCTGGGGGCAAAGGTAGTGGGTGTGGACGCATCCAAGGGCAATATTGAAGCCGCGCGCCTGCACGCAGCCTCGCAAGGCGTAGGAGTTGACTACCGCTTGGGCGAGCCAAGTGAGGTTTTGGGCTCGAATGAACGCTTTGACGTCGTGCTAGCGCTTGAAGTGGTGGAGCACGTGAGCGATGTGGCCACGTTTTTGGACACGACCGCTCGCAGCGTAGCGCCTGGAGGCCTTCTTTTTGTGTCCACTATTGACCGCACCTGGAAGAGTTTTGTATTCGCGATTGTTGGAGCCGAATATGTATTGCGCGTGTTGCCGCGTGGCACACACCACTGGTCTCAGTTTGTGCGGCCCGCAGAGGTTGCTGCGGAAGTGCAAAAGTCAGGTTTGAAACAAACCGACCTGAAAGGCATGAGCTATGACCCATTTCGGCATACGGCTGCTTGGTGCCAAGACACCCGAGTCAATTACATGACTGTTTTTAAAAACACGAACGTTGGAACCGCCGATTTAGGCTATCAGCAGTCCCAGGTTTAAGTCTTGCGTGCGTCAGCGCCTTCGATGGGAAGTGCAATCTCGCCAATCGTACCGACTGCAGGAGTGCCGACCTTGCGCTGCACTGAATGAGCAAGCGTTTGGAAACTTCTTTCCGGGCCAAGGCGCCGGATGACATGGCAAAGAACTTTGAGCCCTTGTTTCACACCGGGGCCAAGTTCTCCGACGACACGCGGGCGTACACCGCCATGCACAGTGGCTTGACCGTTGTGATACCAGCGCGTGTCAACAAGTTCGGAGGCCGATTTTCAAAATTGAGTTTAAGAAATGGATGCAATCGTAGACTGGGAACGCAGTGGAAGTTGCTCTTGGAAAACTGACGCGCCATGGGTGCTGACCGCGGCAATGGGTTAATTGGCTTCATATTGGAACGGCCTCAGGTTGATTGCAGTGCTGCTTTGTGCGTTGAAGAACAGACTTGGCTGAGCTTTACCGCAGCCATGGACGGGTATCCGCAGGTCGGCGGGGCGGCATGCGCTCTCACCAGGGACCGGGCACCAAAGAGTGCATGCGCCGCACAGGCTGTCGCGACGCGGGCAAGCGAGTATCAATAGGCAACGCATGCGGCAATCTCGGGGAGCGCCAAGAGCGATGTTGCGACTCTCTTCTGGTTGGGTTGCCTATTTTGAACGGGGTCGCGCCAGGTTCGGCTGGACCGCCTGCAGGCGCCCGGCACGCAGTTCAACCACCGCATGGGCCACCGCGCGCGCCACGTTCCGCGCTTCTTCCTGCACCGCCTCATCACGGTCCAGCGCTTCGTGACTGTTGGCATAGGGTTCGTAGTAGCCGATGTAGCGATCCAGCCGGGCCGGCGTACCCGCATCGATAAAACCCATCCAGTCGAGCCAGTCCGACAGCGCCCGGCGCGAGCCTTCGACCCCGGCCACGTCGCCGTGCACGATCAGGCCGTAGGCGCGTCCGGCCAGGTGCTGGGGGTAATCCCAGCCTGACAACTCCAGGTCTTTCGCTTTGCCGGCTTTTTTGCCCGAGGTCGAGGTGGGATCGGGATTGCCGCCATCGGCACACACCAGCCGGTCGATCATCAGCTTTAAGGGGCTGGGGCTTTGGTACCAGTAGACGGGCGACACGATGAGCACCGCATGGGCAGCAGCCCAGCGCTCGTATATCTCGGCCATCCAGTCATGGGTCTGACCCAGGGCGTGGTTGGGGTAGCAACTGCAGGGCCAGTGGCACAAGGGCATCGCGGTCGAGACGCAGCCCTTGCAGGGATGAATGTGACGGGCGTAGTCCGAGGTAATCAGGCTCAGGTCAAGCACATCGACTTTGATGTTGGCCCGCTCCAGCGTGTCCTTTGCGATTTGCAGCAGCCGGAAAGACTTGGACATCTCGCCCGGACAAGTGCCGTCGTTGCGCGCCGAACCGCAGATCAGCAGCACCTGGGAGGGGCTGGCCGGTTCAGCCCAAGCCTGCTGGGCGGCTTCGATGCGCTGCTTGGTGGCCACCCATTCTGTCGACAAATCGTAGTCGGGATCGGCATAGCCCGCGCCCGCCTTCTGCGTGAACGGTGCCTTGCGGCCCTCGGTATAGGCGGCCCAGGCGATGTCTTCAAGCCGTGCGATGGACGGGTCTTCAGTGCGGAATGCCGGATCGATGTAGGTGGCACGAAACCGAACACTGAACTCCGCGCGGTTGAGCGGGGCGGGGGCCTGGCCTTTGCGAATCTCGATCACGGCCGGCTCCCGGGGTTCGAGGAACATTTGAAGGGGAATGGGTAGGCGTTCATGGTTGTTCCTTCCTGGGTAAAAAGGGGTGCCGAATCATGCACAAGGCGCTGTGGCATGCCTTCGAAGCTTGAGCAAATGACTTTGCCCGAAGAGTTTTTGGCCGTCTGTTCGGAGCCGAACACAGTGCTGGTTTGCGTTGGTCAACGCATAGACGAGTGTGGATCGTCCCGTCACGCGGTGCCCCCTGCCGTGTGGCGTCGCCCGGTCCATGACGGCCCATGTGACGCGTCCGTGTAGCGCCAAGCAAGGCGTCGCGGTTTAGTTCAACGCTGCGCAAGAGACGGCCAAACCGAAAGTTGTCTCCTGGACTTCGAACGTCCGCTGTCTTTTTCAAAAATAGAAAATGAATGGCAGTTCAGACTTTCCGTGGATGGCCGCAAAGGGCATGTTGAAGGCCGCCACGAAGAGCTTGTGACAGGAAGTGAACTGGGCAACCCGTAAGTTGCCGGTCGTGACCTGCGGCAAAGGGCTTTAACCAGCCACGGACCCCGCTTTATGCACGCACCGCCTTTCTACCGTGGTGGAGGCACACGAGACTCTGGTGATGCAAGCAGGGCGCATTTTGGAGCGCGGTACGCACGGCG
>JBIIVW010000264.1:0-4633 GCA_044339205.1 Rhodoferax sp.
ACCATGGCAGCCCGGCTGGAGCAGAACCCCGATTACCGCGTGCTGCGGCGTCTCGCACCGGTTCTCCATTACGAGCGCACAGCGCAGGGTCCCATCATGCGGGTCCTGATTCTTGACACCGAGACAACGGGGCTGGACCAGGGGCGCGACAAGATCATTGAACTGGCCATGCTGCGGGTGGATGTGGACACCACCACGGGCCTGCCGGTCGGGGAGGTCGTGGTTTTTGACGAACTTGAAGACCCGGGCCAGCCGATCTCCAAAGAAGTGCAGGCGCTCACCGGCATCTCCAACGACATGGTGCAGGGCAAACACCTGGATGAGGCCCGCATTGCGGCCCTGCTGGAGGGCGTGGACCTGGTGATTGCCCACAACGCGGCGTTTGATCGGCCCTTCTGCGAGGCCCGGATCCCTGCGTTTTCAAACCTCGCCTGGGGCTGCTCCTTTGCCGAGATTGACTGGAAGAGTGAGGGGCATGGGTCTGCCAAGCTGGAATATCTGGCCCTGGAAAAAGGCTGGTTCTATGACGCCCACCGCGCCGAGACCGATTGCCACGCCCTGCTCGCTGTGCTGTGTGAGCCCTTGCCATCGAGCCGGCAAAGCGGGCTGGCAAAAATTATCGCCAGCAGCCAGGGTCCGAGCTACCGCCTGCAAGCCACACAAGCCCCGTTTGATGCCAAAGATGCACTCAAGTCACGCGCCTACCGCTGGAACGCTGACCAGCGGGTGTGGCATACCCGCCTGGATAACGAAGAGCAACTGGCTGCCGAGTGTGCCTGGCTAAAAACGAACGTTTACGCTGGGCGAGTGGCCCGGGTGCACATTGAAAAAATGGATGCCCGTGTCAAGCACTCCAAACGCGCAGGGGAATTGTCGGAGCGGGAGATCTGAAATAGGGGCGCGGTAGAATTATCACAGTGACAAGCCCGCTCTGGCTTGCAATTTTCAGCACCTCCTGGGCAGGTTGGGCCACAGGCCAAAGGGATCACCAGCGGTGCTGAAGTACCCAAGGATTTAGATGAAACGTGTTGATGATTTCCGTCTGAAATTCGGAAAAAAAGAGATTGTCCCCATCATGGTGGGCGGCATGGGTGTCGATATTTCAACCGCGGAACTGGCCCTGGAAGCTGCGCGGCTGGGCGGCGTCGGACATATTTCCGATGCCATGGTGCCCGATGTGTCCGATCGCCGGTTCGATACCAGCTTTGTCAAGGACAAGACCCGCTTTTACAAAGCCAATATCGACAACTCCGACAAGTCCATTATCAAATTCGACTTGGGCGTGCTGGCCGATGCCACCCGCCGCCATGTTGACGCGACCATGCAGGCCAAGCGTGGCGAGGGCCTGATTTTCGTCAACTGCATGGAGAAGCTCACCATGAACTCCCCGCGCGACACGCTGCAGGTGCGCATGGCCTCTGCGCTGGATGCCGGTATTGACGGCATCACGCTGAGTGCGGGTTTGCACCTGGGGTCGTTTGGCTTGATTGCCGACCACCCCCGGTTCCGGGACGCCAAGCTGGGCATTATTGTGTCCTCGGTGCGGGCCTTGCAACTCTTCCTGCGCAAGAACGCTCGGCTGGACCGGCGCCCCGATTACGTCATTGTCGAAGGCCCGCTGGCCGGCGGGCACCTGGGCTTTGGCCTGGATTGGGCCAAATACGACCTGGCCACCATCATTGCCGAGGTGGTTCATTTCCTGAAAACCGAAGAGCTGGACATTCCGGTGGTGGCGGCCGGCGGCATCTTCACCGGGACGGACGCCACGTCTTTTCTGGAGATGGGGGCTGCTGCAGTGCAGGTCGCCACCCGCTTCACAGTGTCCAACGAATGTGGCTTGCCAGCCGATGTCAAGCAGGACTACTACCGCGCCAGCGAGGACGACATCGTGGTCAACACCATCTCGCCCACGGGTTACCCGATGCGCATGCTCAAGAGCACGCCGGCCATTGGTTCGGGCATTCGGCCCAATTGCGAGGCTTACGGCTACTTGTTGGATGGCAATGGCGGCTGCGCCTACATTGACGCCTACAACCGCGAAGTGGCTCTGCACCCGAACTCTAAAGTCATCTCGGTGATGGACAAAACCTGCCTGTGCACCCACATGCGCAACTTCAATTGCTGGACCTGCGGCAGCACCACCCCCCGCCTGAAAGACACAACAAACCGCCTCCCGGATGGAACCTACCAAACGTTGAGCGCAGAACATATCTTCAAGGACTACCAGTTCAGCGTGGACAATAAGGTCGCCATGCCCGCCTGAGCTGGCGGGGCGTTTTTACAACCCGAGGAACAACATGAAACTAAAAATAGTCCTGGCCGCCGTGGCCGCCGTCTGGACGCTGTCCGTGGCCGCCCAGACAAGCTACCCCACCAAACCGATCAAGGCCATCGTGCCTTTTGCCGCTGGCAGCGCGACCGACCAGATTGGCCGCGCCTTTGCCGCCAAAATGTCGGAAACCTTGGGCCAAACCATCGTGGTGGAAAACAGGGCGGGCGTGAATGGCATGCTGGGTGCCGATGCGGTGGCCAAGTCGGCGCCTGATGGCTACACGATCCTCATTGGCACCAACAGCACCAATGCCGCCCTCAAAAGCCTGATGAAAAAGCTGCCCTACGACCAGGACACTGCCTTCACACCCGTGGGCTATCTGGGTTCGGTACCGCTCATCATGGCCGTGAACAACGACGTGCCAGCCAAGAATTTGCGTGAATTTGTGGATTTGGCCAAAGCCAAGCCCGGCTTTGTGACCTTTGCGAGCGCCAGCACGTCGCAGCTGGTCTCTTCTGAAATGTTGGCCGGTATGGTTGGCATCCAGATGGTCAATGTGCCTTACAAGAGCGGTCCTGCGGCCATGACCGATCTCATCGGCGGGCAGGTGATGATGTTCACAGCCGACTTTGCCGTGACATTGCCCCAAGTCAAGGGCGGCAAGATTCGCGGCTTGGCCGTTACCTCATCCCAGCGTTCCGCCGCCATCCCCGAGTTGCCCACGGTCAACGAAGCGCTGGGTCTCAAAGACTATGAGTTGATTGCCTACTTTGCCGTGTTTGCACCGGCCGGCACCCCTCCTGATATCGTCATTAAACTCAACAACGCCATCAATCTGGCGGCACAAAGCAAGGACCTTCAGGAAAAATTCGCGCCCGTGGGCTTCATGGTGGACCCTGGCACACCTGATGCCCTGGCCAAGCGCAGTGTGTCGGAAACCGCCAAGTGGGCCAAAGCCATCCGCGACGCGAAGATCGAACCGCAATAAAGCAGATTTGACCGCGCAATTTCAGCGAAGATAGCTGCGCGCCAGTTCATTCACGTTGACCCGTGCTTTGAGCCTGGCGGCCAGCAGGTAAAGCCCTCCCAGCTTGCGATGCAAAAACAGCACGTCAGCGGGTGGCACGTGCCAAAAATCCCGGTCCAGACCCAAGGCCAGTCCGGTCTCACGAAGGCGTCGGGGCATGTCAGACGCGCCAAAATCGTAGGCCCCGTCAAAGCACAAGGGCTCAAACGCTTGCTCAAAAATGTCGAGGACGGCGTTTTGGTGCCTTGTCTGGGTCTGCACATCAAAATACCCAATGGCCTGCGCAGCCAGGGCCATGGCGGCGCGGTCGCCCGACATTGCGGCCGCCATCAGCCGGCGAAACCCTGCCACCATGCGCACCTTGAACGGTCGAGTAGCGCCGAAGTCCAGCAGGACCAATTGCCGTGTGAGGGGTGCAAACCGGTAGTTGGCGAAATTGGGGTCAGTTTGAACCAACCGGAACTCAAACAGCTCCCGCATCAGCAGCTGAATCAGCAGCGTTGCCACCCGGTCGCGCTCCGCCTGGGGTGCCTCCATCAGAGACTCAACCTCAACCCCGTCCACAAAAGACATGGCCAGCACACTCTGGGTGGTCAAGTCTGAGTGCAAGGCCGGCACCAGGTACTCGGGCGCCTGCGCCAATAGCTCGCCATAGCGCTGCAAGTAGCCGCCTTCGCGCAGGTAATCTGCCTCGTCGTGCAGCTGGCGTTTGGCATCCTTGAGCAAGGGGCCAATGTCCAGACCTTTGGGCAACAGGCCAGACAGACGCAACAAGGTCGCCACGTTGTCCACGTCACTGTTGATGCTCTGGCGCACGCCCGGGTACTGAATCTTGATGGCCAGGCGCCGACCATCCAGGGTGTGTGCCTGGTGAACCTGACCAATGGACGCGGCAGCCACGGGTTTGAACGAGAACTCGCGAAACTGCTTCTCCCAGTTCGGCCCCCAGTTGGCCAGCAGCACGCCTTCCAGTTGTTTTTTTGGCATGGGCCGGGCGTCCGAGCGCAAACGAGCCAGAATGTTGCCCAGTTCTGGCGGTAACAAGTCGCCTGCGTCCATGGAAATCAGTTGCCCGACCTTCATCGCCGCACCCCGGAGCTGGGCCAGCTGATCTGCCACCCGGCGTGCATTGGCCGGGGTCAACAACAAATCCGACATTTTGGGGCGATTGCCCTGCGCCAATTGGCGCGCACCCTCGGCCAGCATGCCGCCGGCCACGCCTGTGGCCAGCGAGCCCAAGCGGGCCAGGCGTGACCAGCGCCCGCTGGGTACAGGCGAGGTGATAGGTTCGGGCATGAGAAAAATCCTTGGTGAGCCGCCCTGACATGAAGACG
>JBIIVW010000265.1:0-4629 GCA_044339205.1 Rhodoferax sp.
GCCAGGCGCAGCTTGCGCTTGCCGGGTGCCGCCGCCGAGCTGGGGAATTTTTGCAGCATGGCCAGGCCGTCCCGCACATGCGCGAGGTATTCGATGCCCTCCACCGTGAGCGAGAAGTCAGCGCGGCCAAACAGCTTGGTGCCGATGATTTGCTCCAGTTGTTTGACCCGGTGGCTCACGGCGCTGGGGGTCACGCACAGTTCTTCAGAGGTTTGCGTAACGCTGCGCAAGCGGGCCAGGGCCTCAAAGGTCAACAGGCACTGAATGGGGGGGATACGGGCAGCGGTCATCTTGAGCCTTGGTGGAGTGAAGGAGGTTGCTCAGGCGCCGAGATAGCGCTTTTCCAGGTGGGCTCTGAAAAGGGCCGGATTCAAGGCTTCACCGGTGGCACGTTGCACCAGCTCAGCCGTCTCCCAGCGGCTGGCCTGGCGCCAGATGTATTGCTCCAGCCAGTCAAAGATCGGCGAGAGCTGCCCGGCTGCAACTTGGGCATCCAGGTCGGGGTGGGCCTGACGAATGCAGGCAAAGTATTGCGCGGCGTACATGGCGCCCAGGGTGTAGCTTGGAAAATACCCAAAGCTCCCGCCCGTCCAGTGGATGTCCTGCAGGCAGCCGTTTTGGTAGTTGCCCCGCGTGTCCACGCCCAGGTAGTGCATCATTTTCTCGTCCCACAGCGCGGGAATGTCCTCGGCCTCAATGTCGCCATCCATCAGGGCGCGCTCAATCTCGTAGCGCAGGATCACATGGGCAGGGTAGGTCAACTCGTCGGCATCCACGCGAATGAAGTCGGGGTTGACCCGGGTGTACAGCCGGGCCAGGTTGGCCGGATCAAAGGCGGGCTGATCGCCCAGGTGTTTTTTGACCAAGGGCGAGATCAGCGCCAAAAAGCCCGGGCTGCGGCCCAGTTGCATCTCAAACGACAGGCTTTGGCTCTCATGGATTCCCATGGATCGGGCCCGGCCCACAGGCAGGTGGGCCGTCTCGCGCGGCAGACGCTGCTCGTAGCGGGCATGCCCGGTCTCGTGAACAATGCCCATCATGCTGCGCATGAAATCGTCGTCGCTGTAGCGCGTGGTGATGCGCACATCTTGTGCCACGCCGCCGCAAAAGGGATGGGTGGAGATGTCGAGCCGGCCGGCCGAAAAATCAAAGCCGAGCAAACCCATGATCTCCTGGCCCAGCGCGCGCTGGCTTTCTGTGGAGAAGGGGCCTTGCGCCTGAATGACGGGCTCATCCGCCTGACGGTCACGCACCTGGGTAATCAACCCGGGCAGCCAGGTCTTGACCTGGCCAAAGATGGCGTCAATGTCCGCGCTGCGGGTGCCGGGTTCGTACTTGCCCATCAGGGCGTCATAAGGGCTGACGCCCTGGGCCTGCGACAAGGTGTGAGCTTCTTCCCGCGCCAGGGTCACCACCTCCCGAAAGTTGTCCAAAAAGCCGGGCCAGTCATTGGCCTTGCGCTGCGTGCGCCATGCATGCTCGCACCGGGACCCTGCCAGACTTTGGGCCTCCACCAGGCGGGCGGGCAGCAAGTTGGCCGGCTCCCAGTCGCGCCGCATCTCGTGCAGGCTGGCGCGCTGGTGCTCATCCAGTTTTTCGTTGCCGGCTTGTGTCATCAAGGCGGGCAGGGTCGGGTCGGTGAGCGTCTGGTGCATCAGCAATTGCAGCTCCGCCAGCGCCGCGCTGCGGGCCTCGTTACCGCCGGGCGGCATCATGGCGGCCTGGTCCCAGCCCATGAATGCACCCAGATGCTGGTAGCGGTACAGGCGTGTGAACACGGTGGTCAAGGCGGAATAGGCGGGAAGCGTCATATGCAGGTTGCGAAGTCGCAAAAGTGGTCTGTTGAAGTCAGAATTGTTATACCCCATGTGCCGGGAAGCCATGGGTACAATCCCGCCCATTCTCAACTCCGCAAGCCATCTATGTCCGACCGTCTTGCCGTGCTGCCTCAATATATTCTGCCCAAGCAGGCCCTGACCGTCCTGGCGGGCTGGGTGGCGGGTGCCAACGGCGGAGCGTTAACTACCGCGCTGATCCGGTGGTTTGTGAAACGCTACAACGTGAACATGGCCGAGGCCGCCAATCCGGACGTGGCCAGTTACCCCACTTTCAATCAGTTTTTTACCCGTGCACTGCAAGAAGGGGCACGGCCCCTGGCCCATGCCGACCTGATTTGTCCGGTGGATGGCGCCATCAGTCAGTTTGGCCCGATTCAGGGCAACCAGATCTTTCAGGCCAAAGGGCACAGTTATTCCAGCACCGCGCTGGTCGGCGGAGACGCGGAGTTGGCGGCCCGGTTTGACGATGGCAGTTTTGCCACCCTGTACTTGAGCCCCCGCGACTACCACCGTATCCACATGCCCTGCGAGGGGCGACTGACCCGCATGATTTACGTGCCGGGCGCCCTGTTTTCAGTCAACCCTACCACCGCCCGGGGCGTGCCGGGACTGTTTGCACGCAATGAGCGGGTGGTGTGTGTGTTTGAGTCAGCACGCGGCCCGTTTGTGCTCGTGCTGGTGGGCGCCACCATCGTGGGCAGCATGGCCACGGTCTGGCATGGTGTGGTGAATCCGCCGCGCGCCGGCCAAGTGCGCGAGTGGCACTATGACTTGCCCACCGCCTTGCGCCAAGGCGAGGAAATGGGCCGGTTTTTGCTGGGGTCCACGGTGGTCATGCTGTTTCCCAAAGGCTCGCTGGCGTTCAACCCTGAATGGGCGCCGGGGCGCGCTATTCGGCAGGGTGAGGTGATGGCCAGTCGCCCTTGACAAGCAAGGTGTAGTTTGATATCTTTAAGATATTAAAATCAAGGAGTAACCATGACTTCAAGCACTTTAAACAAGAGCAAATCCAGCCAAATTGCTTTTCGCTACCGCGCCACCGACAGCGCCACAGGCATTACCCGTGAGACAGCCAAACGCTTGGCTGAACGATTGGGGGTGGATGAAACCCAGGCCATACACATCGCCCTGCACAATCTGGCTGTGCGCATGCTGCCGCAATATGAAATGGACGATGGCGCCTTGACGGCGGCGCAGTTCGATCAAATCAAACAGCAAGTGCCGCAAGCCAAAAATAGCTCGGTGCGAACCCAACTAATTGAGTTGAAAGCCGCATGACGCACCACTGGTGGCGCGAGCCCACCGCGGGGGATATCGTGTGGTGTCACTTTCCCGACAACATTCACCCCCGCCCAAAGCCACGTCCAGCGCTGGTACTGGCTGTGTTTGACGATGACGCGCCGCAATTTCACGTCAAAGTCGCCTACGGCACCAGCCAGCGAACAACGAATTTGTACAAAGGTGAGTTTGTCATCTTGCGCGAGCAACATGGCGCAGCATTTGAAGCTGCTGGTTTGAGCTATGACACCAAATTTGATATGGGGCAAACGCTGGACTTGCCTTACTCAACTGAATGGTTTTCAGTCCCGCCGGCAGCGCCACACGGACAAACACCCAGATTAGGCACCTTGCATCCAACGCTGGTTCGCGCCGCTGGAGCCGCTTACCAAGCCACCTGATTTCAATATATGCAGACGAATCCAGCAGGCTTTTGTGACGGCATACGCAGCATCGATGAGCTGGTCGTTGGAATCGTCGGAAGCGAGCTCAAGATCAAACCCAAGCGCAAAGGGCGCTCGCTGTCCAGAACTTCTGGACGCCACGCCACAGGTGCTATGCCGGGCTGACGGCTGGGGCGAGCTTGGTGCTACCGGCGATGAACTTTGACGCGACAGTGAGGCGAAGTCCTCCGCTTGGCTTTTGCTGCTCGCCGTTGAGCGCGAAGTGGCGCCAAAGGCGCTTCAAGTGTCTGGTTTGAAAAACGTGGAATGGCGAACGCTGTAGCTGCCATCGTTGTGATATTGACTTCTCTTTGCGAAGGGACTTCAAAAGACCCATTGCGGTCAGCCACGGGGTGCTTTTGTGGGTCAAGTCCGCAGCGGGAGCAGTCAGTGAAGAGTGTGGTCCAGTGGATTACATTCTTGGATGAATTACCCCTCTACACATTCGTTAGGTGTCATATGTACGCATGTCCGGCCTGTAAAGCATTGACCATCAGTTATTTTCGGAAATGGTGTTCGCGTTCTGCAGTGCCTGCTTACTGCTCGGCCTGCCAAAGGTACTCACACGCACAACAGTCTTCGGGTGGGGTTGGTCTGGTTGTAGCCGTATTCGGTATTACTGCGAGCGGAATTGTTGCGTCTGCGTTGCAGGCGTTCTGGCCTCTTCTATTTGGAATAGCTGCCTCCACAGCCTTTTTCATTTGGCACTGGCATCGAGCTAAATTAGAGACACTGTCGCCAGACTTGGTATCTCGAGCGCAAAAAACTGAGAACATGACCAACATTGGATTGCTGCTTATTCTGTTCTTAAACTGAACTGTTCTTTTTGGGTATCGAAATGTTGATAAGCGGAAATGGATCAGAGACCGAACGAACACGTTCGAGCTGCTTGGGTTCTAGGTTTGTTCCTTGAGGCCATCCACGACCGCTTCGGAGCGCAGCGAAAGCCTGCAATCAGCCTCGTGGAGTCATTCGCGAAAGAACCTCAATGTCTGGTAGCGCTGCCAACCCGCCCGTCACAAGCGCGAAGCAAGGGCACCCCTCAATTCAATTCAAATCAATTCAATTCA
>JBIIVW010000073.1:0-15548 GCA_044339205.1 Rhodoferax sp.
GCCAGGTGGGTGTGGTCCAGGCCGGTTTGTGCGCCCAGCGCTTGCCAGGCCTTGACCGCCACGTGGCCATTGGTTTCGGGCGCCAGCTGCAAAATCACTTCGCAGGCGTCAATGTCGGTCTCGATTTTTGGCATGCCGCACGACACGCCTTCGTCGCGTACGATGCCGTTGAGTTCACCGAGTTGCTTGACCTCAATCTGTGTGTTCCAGCCAATGCCCTTGCCGCCGTTGCCCAGTTTGTTGAGCAAGGGCCCCAGAGCTGTGAAGCGCTTGAAGGTGTTGGGGTAGTCCCGCTCCACCACGGTCATTTGCGGGCCGGTTTTGCCAGGGATCAGATCCACCTCGCCACGCTTCCAGTCTTTCACATCAAAGGGCTGCGCCAACTCACCGGGGGTGTCGTGCATGATGGGCGAGAGCACCATCTCATGCTCCACACCCAGGTGGCCCACGCAGACTTCGCTGAACTTCTTGGCAAAGCCTTTGTAGATTTCCCAGTCGCTGCGCGCCTGCCAGGCAGGATCCACCGCCGTGCTCAGGGGGTGAATGAACGGGTGCATATCACTGGTGTTGAGGTCGTTTTTCTCATACCAGGTGGCCGTGGGCAACACGATGTCGGAGTACAGGCAGGTGGTGCTCATGCGGAAGTCGAGCGTGACCACCAGGTCCAGCTTGCCCTCCGGGGCCTTGTCGTGCCACACCACTTCTTGCGGTTTGGCTTCGTCTTTGCCCATGTCTTTGCCTTGCACGCCGTTGCTGGTGCCCAGCAGGTGCTTCAGGAAGTATTCATGGCCTTTGCCACTTGAGCCCAGGATGTTGGAGCGCCACACAAACATGTTGCGCGGCCAGTTGGCGGGGTGGTCCGGGTCTTCGCAGCTCATCTTCAGCGAGCCGTCTTTCAGTGCCTTCACCGCGTAGTCTTTGGGGTCCATGCCGGCGGCTTTGGCATCACTCACCACTTGTATCGGGTTAGTTTGCAACTGGGGTGATGACGGCAACCAGCCCATGCGCTCGGCGCGCACGTTGTAATCAATCATGCTGCCGCCAAACTGTTTCTTGTCTGCCAGAGGCGAAAGCACTTCTTCCACCCCCAGTTTTTCGTAGCGCCACTGGTCAGTATGGGCGTAAAAGAAGCTGGTGGAATTCATCTGCCGGGGAGGGCGCACCCAGTCGGTGGCAAAGGCCAAAGGTACCCAACCGGTTTGAGGCCGCAGTTTTTCCTGACCCACATAGTGCGCCCAGCCGCCGCCCGACTGGCCAATGCAGCCGCACAGCATCAGCATGTTGATGACGCCACGGTAGTTCATGTCGGCGTGGTACCAGTGGTTCATGGCCGCGCCGATGATGATCATCGACTTGCCATGCGTCTTGTGCGCGTTGTCGGCAAACTGGCGCGCCACGGTGATGATCTGATCACGCGGCACACCGGTGATTTGCTCTTGCCACGCGGGGGTGTAAGGCACATTGTCGTCAAAATCCTTGGCGGCATTCTCATTGGGCAGGCCACGGGCCACGCCGTAGTTGGCGGCCAGCAAGTCAAACACCGTGCACACCAGTGCCTCGCGCTTGTCGCCTTCCTTGCCCAAACTCAGGGTGTGGGTGGGCACGGTGCGGATCAGCACATTACTGCCTGCGTTGTTGGGGAAATGCTCGGACTCAATGCCGCCAAAGTAGGGGAAGCCCACACGCGCGGTTTCATTGGCGCCGTTGGTGGCCTCCAGCATGGACAGGCGCAGTTTGACGTCTGTGCCATGGCGGGCTTCTTTGGCCTCCAGGTTCCACTGCTTGGTGTCGGCGCGGCCGTCCGGGCCCCAGCGGAAGCCAATCGCGCCATTGGGCAACACGGTCTTGCCGGACACGTCCATGGCCACGGTTTTCCACTCGGGGTTGTTGGCCTGACCCAGCTTGCCGTTGAAGTCCGAGGCGCGCACGTAGCGGTCGGGTACCATGATTTTTTCGCCGTCACGCGTGGTGTGCTCTTTGAGCATGACCAGCATGGGCAGGTCGGTATAGCGGCGGGCGTAGTCGTCAAAGTAGGCGCTGCGCTCTTTGCCGCCATCAGGGAAGTAAAACTCTTTCAGAATCACATGGCCCATGGCCATGGCCACGGCAGCGTCGGTGCCCTGCTTGGGGTGCAGCCACAGATCGGCCAGCTTGGCGACTTCGGAGTAGTCGGGTGTGACCGCCACGGTCTTGCAGCCTTTGTAGCGCACTTCGGTGAAAAAGTGGGCGTCGGGCGTGCGGGTCTGGGGTACGTTCGACCCCCAGGCCATGATGAAGGTGGAGTTGTACCAGTCTGCCGATTCGGGCACGTCGGTTTGCTCACCCCACACCTGCGGGCTTGCCGGGGGCAGGTCGCAGTACCAGTCGTAAAAGCTCATGCAGGTGCCGCCAATCAGACTCAGGTAGCGGCTGCCTGCGGCGTAACTGACCATCGACATGGCGGGAATCGGCGAGAAGCCGATGATGCGATCGGCCCCATGTTTCTTGATGGTGTAGACGTTGGCGGCAGCCACCATCTCATTCACCTCATCCCAGCCTGAGCGCACAAAGCCACCCAGGCCGCGCACGCTTTGGTAGTCACGGCGCTTGGCGTCGGACTCGACAATGCTGGCCCAGGCCTCAACTGGGTCACGGCTCAGGCGGGCTTCACGCCAGCTTTTGAGCAGGCGCCCGCGCACCAGCGGGTACTTGACGCGGTTGGCGCTGTACAAATACCAGCTGTAGCTGGCGCCGCGCGAGCAGCCGCGCGGCTCGTGGTTGGGCATGTCCCAGCGGGTGCGGGGGTAGTCGGTTTGCTGGGTTTCCCAGGTCACGATACCACCCTTGACGTACACCTTCCAGGAGCACGAGCCGGTGCAGTTCACACCGTGGGTGGAACGCACCACCTTGTCGTGTGCCCAGCGGTTGCGGTAAGCGTCTTCCCAGGTGCGGTCTTCCCCGGTGGTCACACCGTGGTCACCCGAGAAAGACTCTCTGGGTTGCGAGAAATAGCTTAGTCGGTCAAGAAAATGGCTCATGGGGTACCTTTAAATTGATTATTTAAGTAAAAACGGGCTCTAGCCGGCGTGTTTATTGGGTAGATAGCTATTAAATTAATCATCAGCGGTTGATCAGGTCAGGGGTTCTTGATCTCGGACCCTTTGCGCAGGTAGAACCACCAGTTCAGCACCAGGCACAGCGCATAGAAGATGGCAAAGCCATACATGGCCATCTCAGGCGTGCCTGCCTTGATTTGCGCACCAATCACCACAGGCGCAATGAAGGCGCCGTAGGCCGCCACGGCGGAGGTCCAGCCCAGGACCGGGCCGGCTTGCTGGCGGTCAAAGATCACACCGATGGTGCGGAAGGTGGAGCCGTTGCCAATGCCACTCGCCGCAAACAACAGCACAAACAGCCACATGAAGGTCGAGAAATACTGCTCGGGTGTGGCCGAGGCATAGGCCTGCATCATCACGTAGCCCACAGCACCCGAGGCCACCACCATCACGGCTGAAATGACCTGAGTCACGATCGAGCCGCCGATCTTGTCGGCAATCCAGCCACCCACGGGGCGAATCAGCGCGCCCACAAAAGGTCCGATCCAGGCATAGGTGAGGGCAGATGGTGCGTTGGGATTCTTCAGTGCGTGTTGCATCACACCAGCCGCATCAGGAACGTGGCTCACGCCAAAGATCACGGTGATGGACAGCGGCAGCGCCATCGAGAACCCGATGAACGAGCCGAAGGTCACGATGTAGAGCAGCGTCAATGACCAGGTGTGCTTGTTCCTGAAAATCTCGAACTGCTTGGCGATGTTGCCCTTCATCTCGCCAAAGGCGGCGATCTTCATGGCCGCCAGCGTGGCCACGATGGTGAGCGGCAACGCCACCCACATATTGAGCAGGCCCAGACCGGTGGGCGCTGGCAGGTACAGGTACAAGCCCACCAAGCCGATCACACCTGTAATGCCCCACAGGTAGAGAATTTTGCTGAAAGCTGCCAGCGTGCCGCCGTAGTTGGGGGACAGCGTGAGCAGGTTGTTCATGCCAAACCAGGCGGCGATGACCAGTGGAACCAGAATGGCGGCCCAGATGAAGCCCGCGTTCTGGATGAAGGTGGGGGTGCCAGCCAGAATTTTGCCCATGATCCAGCCGCTGTCCTTGGTCAAGACCATGGAGCCGCCACCGATCGAGCCGAACAGGCCAACCGTCATGACCAGGGGAATGAGTACCTGCATGGTGGTCACGCCAAAGTTACCCAAGCCGGCGTTCAGGCCCAGGCCGGTGCCTTGCAGGCGCTTGGGGAAGAAGCCGGTGATGTTGGACATGGAGCAGGCAAAGTTGCCGCCACCAATGCCCGACAAAAACGCGCAGGCTTGAAACACCCACAGCGGGGTACTCTTGTCCTGCAGGGCGATGCCGGTCCACACGGCCGGGATGATCAGCAGCACCGAGGTCAAGAAGATGGTGTTGCGCCCACCCGCGAGGCGAATAAAGAATGAAGCCGGAATACGAAAGGTGGCGCCCATCAGGCCCGCAATGGCGGTGAGCGTGAACAATTCGGCGGGCTTGAACGGAAAGCCCAGGTTGATCATCTGCACGGTGATGATGCCCCACATGGCCCACACGGCAAAGGCGCACAGCAGGTTGGGAATGGAGATCCACAGGTTGCGGTTGGCCACGTGACGCCCGGTGGTTTCCCAGAACTTCATGTCTTCCGGGCGCCAGTCCACAATGTCGGCGCGGGAGTATTGCTTGTTATCCATACTTGTCTTTCTCAGAGAAAAAAATCAGTCCTGCAGGCGAAAGGGCGTGGCGTTTTGGCCCAGTACTTCGCTGCGACGCACCTCGGTCCAGTACATCCAGATCAGTGAGACCCAGACCACGCCGTACATCAGCATGAAGGCGCTGGAGCGAATGCCGGTGAGGTCCATGAGCGCACCGAACAGGATGGGCAGCACAAAGCCGCCCAAGCCGCCCGCCAGGCCCACGATGCCGCTGATGGTGCCGATGTTGGCTGGATAGTCATCGCTGATGTACTTGAAGACGCTGGCTTTGCCAAAGGCAAAAGCAATACCCAGCACGAACATCAGGGCTGTGAAGAGATAGACGTTCAGGCCGATATGAAATGTCTTGGGACCACCGGTCGTCATGACGGTGAAGTCGGTCTGCGGGTAGCTCAGCAGGAACAGGCAAATCCAGCTCACCCACAGCACCCACCAGGTCACGCTGTGCGCGCCCCATTTGTCGGACATCCAGCCACCCACAGCGCGCAGCACGCCACCGGGCAGGGAGAAGCAGGCGGCCAGCAGGGCGGCGGTGCGGATGTCCAGCCCGAACTCGCCCACGTAGTACTGCACCATCCACAAACTCAGCGCCACATAACCACCGAACACAATGCTGTAGTACTGGCAGTACTTCAACACCTTGGGGTCCTTGAGGGACTTGAGCTGGTCGGTGAACTTGACGTTGCTGGCCACCAGATGCTGGGGATCGCTGTGGCTGAAAAACCAGAACAACACCACGGTGCCGAGCATGATGGCGGCGTACACCTGAGGCACCATGATCCAGCCGAAACCCACCACCAGAGCGGGTGCTACAAACTTGTTCACCGCTGCGCCCGAGTTACCAGCGCCGTAGACGCCCATGGCAAAGCCTTGCTGCTTTTTCGGAAACCAGCGTGCCACGTAAGGCGTACCGACCGAGAAAGAGCCGCCGGCCAGACCCACAAACAAGCCAATTGTGAGGAAGTGCCAGTACTCAGTGGCGTAGCTCATCATCCAGATGGCGGGCACGGTCAGGGCCATCAAAATAGTCATGACGATGCGGCCGCCGAACTTGTCGGTCCAGATGCCCAGAGGCACCCGAATGAGTGACCCCGTGAGCACGGGGGTGGCCATCAACAGCCCGAATTGCGTGGAGTTGAGATCCAGTGCCTTTTTGATCGGAATGCCGATCACCCCGAACATCATCCACACCATGAAGCACACGGTGAATGCGAAGGTACTGACGATCAGCACCGAGAGCGCCTGCCCTTTTTTTGTCATGTCAAAGCTCCTTTTTGCATGACAAGACTTTAGGGCGCAGGGTCCCTCAGCGACATCCTTCTGAAGGAGCAGCTGTTCAGTTAAAAGGAACTATCGGATGGGTCGCCGCCTAGTTCCAAGGAACTAGGGCAGTGTTTTTATGACGAGAAATTGCGTTGGATCAAAGCACGCCGTTTTCCGTGGCGATGACTGCGGCGTGAACCCGTGAGCTGACATCGAGCTTGCGCAATACGTGCTGCACATGGATTTTGACTGTGGCCTCGGCAATGCCATGTTCGCGGGCAATTTCCTTGTTGCTGGCACCGCGTGAGATGCCGCGCAAAATATCGCGCTCGCGGGGCGACAGGCTGGCGAGAGACAGCTCCGCAGCGCTCAGAGACGCTATGGGGACGATGGGCGCCGGGCGCGCACTGGCGCCCCGGTAAACGGCCACCAGTTTGCTCATCATTTCCGGTGCAATGATGCTCTCGCCCTGCATGGCGCGCTGGATGGCCAGGGTCAGCTCATCGCCATCAATGGTTTTGAGTAGATAGCCGGCTGCACCGCCGCGCAGGGCGACGGCCAGGTCTTGCTCGTCCTCGCTGACTGTCAGCATGAGAATGCGGGCCTGCGGTGCTACCTCGCGCAGGGCGGGGAGAGCGTCCACGCCATTGACGCCGGGCAAATGGTTGTCGAGCAAGATGATGTCGGGCTGCAACTCCTGGGCCTTGCGCTGCGCCTGGCCAGCATCGGCTGTATCCCCCACCACGCTGAGATGAGGGTCACGCGCCAGCAGGGCCATCAGGCCCCGGCGAAAAAGCGTGTGGTCATCCACCACCAGAATACGGATCACGGGCGAGCCAACAGGTTGCATGGAAAGTTTCAGGCCACAACGGGCCGGGGTTCGTTGTTGGCGCCGTAGGCCGTGTGCATGGGGTTGGCGGGTGCGGGCAGGCACAAAATGACGGAGCTACCCTGACCAGGGTTGGAGATTACATCGATCTCGGCCCCAATGCGCTGGGCGCGCTCGGACATGATGCGCAGGCCCACATGGGTTTCGTCCAGCGCGTCATTGCTGGTATTGAAGCCAATGCCGTCGTCCCGTATTTCAAAGCGCCAGGCGGGTTGTTGCTGAACATCCAGCCAGACCTGGGAGGCCCGAGCATGTTTGCGGACGTTGGACAAAGCTTCTTGCACGATGTGCAAGACTTGTATCTGCAGGTCCGGCGACAAGGGCATGCCTTGGCCTGTGATGTTGAGTGAGGTTTTCATGCCACTTTGGTGTTCAAATTTTCGCAGTGTGGTGGCCAGCGCGGGTTCAATGTCTTCGGTGTTGGTGCGGGTGCGAAAGTGCAGCAGCAGTTCCCTCACATCGCTGTAGCTTTCACGTACACCAAGGTCAATTTCTTCCAGTACTCGCTGGACGTCGTCAGGCTTGCCTGACTGCACCGCATCGCGCATCAATTGAACCTGAATTTTCAGAAAAGCCAGGGATTGGGCAATGGAGTCGTGCAGCTCCCGTGCCAGCAGGTGCCGCTCTTGGGACACTGCCGCTTCCTTCTCAAGCGCAGCAAGGCGCAGGTTCTCCATGGCGCTGGCCAGGTGGCTGCTGAGCGCCTCCAGCAAGGATCGCTCGGCGTCAGATGGGTTGACCCGGGCATGAAAGAACAGATCGACTTCACCCATGGTGCGCTCATGCAGGCGCACGGGGATGTTGACCACCGTGCCGAATCCGGCTTTTGCACAGTGTTGGAGCGAACTTGCGCTTTCTTGCCAGATCGGGATCACACGCAAGCCCGGCAGGCTGGCTGGCACGGTGCCGCAGTGGCAGTCGCCCTTGTCCAGGCACAGCTCTGCCTCAACCATGGCGCTGGGCAGACCATGGGCTGCCAGCATCAGGTAGCGTTGGTTGGACTGGTCAGACCATCTCACCGCGACGCCGTCCGCATGGGCGATCCGGGTCACGCTCTTGGCAAACCCTTGCGCCAGCTCGTCCAGTGTGGTGGCGTTGGCCACCAGGGCCGTGACCTCGTACAGGCTTTCGAGCCGCTCGTGCTTTTCTTCGAGTTGGGCGGTCTTCTCGGCGACTTTGTGTTCCAGGTTGCGGTACATGGACTGGATGTGCTCGGCCATGCCGTTGAAGCCATCGGCCAGGGTGCCGAACTCGTCGGAGGTGACTCGGTCTACCCGGGCGCCCAGGTCACCCGACTGGATTTTTTCGATGGCTTGTTTCAGTTGGCCCACCGGCTCCAGCACAAAAAGATAGCCGGTGTAGATCAGCACTGTGGCGCCCAGCACCGCCAGCGTTAGCATGGTCATTTGCAGCAGATGCAGCATGGCCGTCCAGTGGGCAATATGGGCCTCAATGCCCGACACCAGCGCGTTGATGTGCCCTGCAAACGCTACTGTCTCGGCGCGCAGCTGGCGCAAGTCCGTGGATGGGGTGGTGATCCAGTCGGACTGGTAGCGCACCCAGTCCTGCTCAACGGTCTGGAACTGCTGGCGCACGGTGTCGTCCCATGGCACAAACAAGGGGCGCTCGGGATCGCCTTGTCGCAAGGTTTCCAGGCTTTGGTTGAATTCCTTCACCTGCCCTGGCAGTTCCCGGGACTCGCCTGTGGCCACTGACAAAGACATGCGGTAGGACTGCATGCGCATGCGCCCGGCCTCGTTGACCGCAGCCGCACCACCATCGAGTTGCCACGACACCCACAAGGTGGCTGCCGTGGACAGCAGCACCAAAAACAAAAAGGGCGCGCCCACCAGTGCCAGTTTGGCACCGAGACTCCAGTGCTTTTGCAGTCTCACGGTAAGTACGTTACAGGCGCGCCGGATATCAGGCAGTGCGTTCGAAAATGGCCGCAATGCCCTGGCCACCACCGATACACATGGTCACCAACGCGTAGCGGCCACCGATACGCTCCAGCTCATAAAGAGCCTTGACGGTGATCAATGCCCCGGTGGCACCAATGGGGTGGCCCAGCGAAATACCAGAGCCGTTCGGGTTCACTTTGGCAGGGTCCAGACCCAAGTCGCGGGTGACCGCACAGGCTTGGGCTGCAAAGGCTTCATTGGCCTCGATCACGTCCAGGTCGCTCACAGACAAGCCGGCCTTTTTCAGAGCCAGTTGCGTTGCCGGTACGGGGCCAATGCCCATGTACTTGGGGTCCACACCCGCATGGGCGTAGGCCACCAAACGGGCCATGGGCTTGAGGCCCCGGGCTTTGGCGGTGCCTGCTTCCATCAACACCATGGCGGCAGCCGCGTCGTTGATACCGGAGGCGTTGCCGGCAGTCACCGTGCCGTTCTCTTTGAGAAACGCAGGCCGGAGTTTGGCCATGTCAGCCAGCGAGCAATTGGGGCGGAAATGCTCGTCAGTGGCGTAGGCCACATCGCCTTTTTTGCTCTTGAGCATCACGGGCATGATTTGCGAGGTGAAGTAGCCGGCTTCGGTGGCCCGTTGGGCCCGGTTATGGCTCTCTACCGCGATGGCATCCTGTTCTTCACGGGAAATACCCCATTTGGCCGCAATATTTTCTGCGGTCACGCCCATGTGAATGGTGTGAAACGGGTCGTGCAAGGCACCCACCACCATGTCGACCATTTTGGTGTCTCCCATGCGGGCACCCCAGCGGGCGCTCAGGCTGGCGTAGGGGCCACGGCTCATGTTTTCAGCGCCACCACCAATGGCAATGTCGGCATCACCCAACAAAATCGACTGGCTGGCCGAGATGATGGCCTGCAAGCCCGAGCCGCACAGGCGGTTGACGTTGAAGGCGGGCGTGCCCTCAGCGCAGCCGCCGTTGATGGCAGCAACGCGCGACAGGTACATATCTTTGGGCTCGGTGTTGACTACATGGCCGAACACCACATGGCCCACGTCCTTGCCGTCAACTTGCGCTCGTGCCAATGACTCCCGCACCACTTGGGCAGCCAGTTCGGTGGGGGGGGTGTCTTTCAGGCTTCCGCCATAGGTACCAATGGCGGTACGAACACCGCTGACAACGACAACTTCACGGGACATGATGGAGCTCCTTGGGATGATTTGAATGCTGTGCGCCATAAATTTGGCGCAAGCTCTATCTTAGCCCCGGGCTCCGTTGCGCTCCAACGGCTCTGGCAGGTGGATTCAACTGCGTACGTCGTCAACCGGCTGGCTGCCAAAGTCGGCGCGAGCCAGGCGGGCCAGCACCATTGCGGCGGCATCCGCCGGGGTGCTCAACTGGCCATTTTTGTGCAGATTGAGGAAGTTGTTCTGGTCCGGAAAGGCCGTGGTGTTCGCGCTGCGCAGTTGAACCTGCATGTCGGTGTCAATCACGCCGGGGGCCAGGGAGCACACTTTGGCCCCAAAAGGTTTGATTGCCTCTTCCAGGGCCAGGCAGCGGGTAAAGTGATCCATGCCCGCTTTGGCTGCGCAATAGGCCGTCTGAGACGCCATGGCCCGGCGCCCCAGGCCAGACGAGATATTCAGCACTTTACGGGGCACCGACCAGCGTTCTGTGGCGCGCAAGAACGCGCCTGTCATTAGCATCGGTGCCTCCAGGCCGACCCGTAAGGCACGAATCAATTGAGTTGGATCGGTCGCGCTGAGGGGTGCGATGTCAGGGATGACGCCGGCATTGTTGATGAGTGTGGCGCTGCTGAAGTCAGAGGCTGATAGTGACGCCAGCCAGTGGGTCAAACGCTCGCTTGCCGCGACGCCGTCCTGCAGATCGAGGGGCCATTGCGTGAGCAGGCAGTTAAGCCCTGTTGCTTTTGCAGTGAGGGCATCGTTAGTGTGGCGGGAGATGCACAGCAGGTGATTGTCAGGGCCAAGAAGTTGCTCGGCTATGGCCAGCCCCATGCCACGCGATGCGCCGGTCAGGATATAGAGGTTTTTAGTCATGCACCATGGTAGCGGAACCCCCGAATCCCCTTCACTTGTCAAAAAGGGGCTGGGCTCGCAAAGTGCAGCATTTGGCCCGTAACCGGGTGTTGGAGTTCAAGCGAACAGGCATGCAGAAGCAAGCGATTCGCCATGGCCTGAACTTTGGGGCTGCCATATAGTTGATCGCCAGCAATTGCATGCCCGATGGCAAGCAAGTGCACCCTCAACTGATGCGATCGCCCTGTCACGGGTTCCAGTTCAACCCGGGTGACGGGGGTTGTCAGGGCCAGATCCGCCTGCGCTTGGGGCAGTACGCGCCACCGCGTGTGGCTCGGCTTGCCCAAAATGGGGTCAATCACGCGGCGGGGCCGGTTGGGCCAGTCCACAATGATCGGGAGATCAATCACACCCCAGGGCTCGGTGGGGGCGGGCAGGTGGCCGTCGACCACCGCCACGTAGCGTTTGGCGATGTCGCGGCTGGCAAAGGCATCGTTCAGTTGCCGTTGGGCTGCGGCGCCTCGCGCCATCACCATCAGGCCGGAGGTGGACATGTCCAGGCGATGAACCACCCGCGCATCTGAAAACTGTTGTTGCGCCCGTGCGCTCAGGCAATCTTGTTTGTCCTCTCCGCGGCCGGGCACCGACAGCAATCCGGCAGGTTTGTCAAAGACCAGCATGCTCTCGTCCGCGTAGAGCACCCGCAGATCGTCAGATGGCATCAACTGGGTGAAGCAGGCGCTGCAAGGTTTCGCACATTTCGTCCACATCGTTGGGCTTGTAAATCAAAGCGCGTGCCCCCTCGGCCAGGGCGTTTTGCTCAATCTCCGCTGTCACATAGCCCGACGCGAGTGCTATGGGCAGTTCGGGGCGAATGAGACGGGCCTCCCGAAGCAGCTCCAGGCCGCTGTAGCCTGGCATGTTGTAGTCGGTTACCACCAAGTCAAACGCCATCGGCTGGTCTCGCAAGGTCGCCACGGCAACGCGAGGATCGGTGAAGGTGGTGACGTCAAAACCTTTGCGAGTCAGCGCGCGCTTTACCAGAAAGACCAGCGCTTCATCGTCATCCACATACATCACCCGCTTGCCCATGCCCTGGATCTCAATGGGTTTGACGGATTCCTGAGGGGTGGCCGAAATAGCACCCTCGGCGACCGGGAAATAGAGCGTGAAGGCGCTGCCCACACCCGGTGTACTTTGAACATCCACTGTGCCCATGTGCGTGCGCATGACCCCGTGAACCACTGCCAGGCCGAGACCGGTTCCCTGACCGACTGGCTTGGTCGTGAAGAAGGGTTCAAACACGCGTTCCAGCGTGGCGGCATCGATCCCGCAGCCGGTGTCCCGGACGGTCAGCTTCACATGCTTTGCGCGAACCCCGGAGCGGCGCTCCATGTCACCAACCTCGGCATTGTTGCCGAGTTCAATCCGGATGGTGCCGCGCTGGTTGCCGATGGCGTGAATGGCATTGGTGCACAAGTTGAGCAGGGCCTGCTCCATTTGGGTGGCATCGGCCAGCACGAGCAATGTTTTGGGGTCAATGGCCACCAGCATTTCCACCGTGGGTGGCAGGGCAACTTTCAGCAATCTCACGGTCTCCTGCACCACGTCCGCCAGTTGAATCGGTATGCGTTCGGGGGACTCATTGCGGCTGAAGGTCAGAATTTGCCGCACCAGGTCGCGTGCCCGTCGGCCCGCACGGTCAATTTCAGTCAGACTGATCAGCGCTGGCGAATCGGGTCCAGCGTCTTGCCTGGCGAGTTCGGCGTTGCCCAGAATGGCACTGATGATGTTGTTGAAGTCGTGGGCAATGCCGCCCGCCATCGTGCCCACCGCCTGCATTTTTTGGGACTCCCGCAACTGCGATTCCAGCGCGTTGCGGTGGGCTTCGACCTTTTTGCGTGCGGTCAGGTCTCGGGCAAAAATCGTGGTGGTGTCGCCATCCGGATGACGCTCGAAGGACACGCTGATTTCAATGGCGATGGAATTCCCGCTCTGGGTGAGTCCCGTCAGTTCCCCCAACTGGGCGTGCGTGGTTAGCGCCGCATAAGAGAGCGACTCCATCGCATCCGGCAGAAAGCGTGTCAGGGGTGAGCCCATTGCTTCATTGGAAGGGCACTGAAATAGCGCTGCAGCCGTCGGGTTGAAGAGGGTGACGCGATGATCTTTGTCTACACCAATGATCGCATCCAGTGACGAATTGATGATGGCCGCCAGGCGGTTCTTGCTGAGCTCAAGCTCCTCATTGCGCTCCTGAAGTTCGGCGGCACCGGCCTGCAGGGCATGGCGCTGGGTCAGCAGCGGGCCCTGGTCAATGATGGCGCAAATGAAATGGGCCAATTCGTCTTGCGTGTTCTCAATGCGCGCAATATGCAGGTCGCCTGTGAACAAGGTATTGGCTCCAAACGAAAACACTACTTCAGTGGTCTCGCTGGTACCTGTGGCGATTGCCGCAGTGAACGCGTGAGTGACCTTGGCACGTTGCTCCTGGATCACCAGCGGCAACAAAAAATTCAGGGGCGCGTCGTGTTCCTGGGGGCGGAACAGGCGCAAGGCCATGGCATTGCTCTCCAGAACCAGGCCATCTTCGTCTACCACCATCAGGGCCAGTGGCACATTGGAGAACAGAGTGAGGAATCGCTCAGATGCGCCCTCCGCAGCGACCTGGCTGTATCTGAGCGCCTTGTTCTGTATTTCCAGTTCGGCCTGGTACTGGTGCAGGTCTTTGACCATCTGCCGCTGGGAGGATGAGCCCCCAGGGACATCGGACCTGTTGGACGCAGCGCACCAGCCCGATGGCCGCTTCAAGGGGGGGGTGGAAGGGATCTTGAGCCGGGGCGGGCGTCGCATGCGTGCCACTGTATTTATGGCGCCTAGCCTGATGCACTGGGCATCTGGCAGTGGTGCCTTATGACATCAGCGAGTGGGAGCGTTCTTCAGCTTGCCGCGCACCGGCACGACGGTGGTGACTGTGGGGCGCACTGCATCTGGGGACACAGCTTTGGGAGGTGATGTATCTTTTTTTGGTTTTTTAACCATCTTTTGACTTTGCTGACCTTTTGCCATTTCGTACTCCTGGGTTACTGGACTGGCCGCACCGGTTGGGCCAAATATCGATTATCAGCTTGCGCAGCCCGATTTTCAGGGATCCCGATAAAAAACGCCCATCCGGTGCGCACGTGCCTACCGCCGTCGGGCGTCTCTGGCCTGATTGACTTCGAGTTCCGTCACGCCTGGAGCCGTGTTGCCCCAGCTGTTGCGAATAAATGTCAGGACGTCAGCGGTGTTTTTGTTGTTCAGTTGCAATACAAAGGGCGGCATGCCAAAGGGGCGGGAATTGCCCGCTGTAGCAGGCGCGTAGCCACCGTACAGCACCACCTGCACCAGGTTGGCCGGGTTGCTCAGGGTGACCGCGCGATTTCCGGACAGGGCGGGGTAGGCGCTGCCCTGTCCTTGGCCTGATTTGCCGTGGCAGTCGGCGCAGTGCGACTCGTAGAGTGCAGCGCCATTTTTGAGCCCGCTGGCGAGCGTCCTTTCCTCGTCCCTGGATTGGGGTCGTACCCGAACAGGTCCGCCCGATGCCGTCACCGTCGACGCTGATTGCAAGTAAACAGACATGGCCCTGAGGTCGCTCTGGCTCAAGTGCTGTGTACTGTGGCGCACCACATCTGCCATGGGGCCGATGGCGGAGCCTTGGGGACTGACCCCTGTTTTAAGTAGCGCCAAGGTGTCTTGCTGGTTGGCCCCGGTAACACCAGCCTCCCGTGGTGACAACAAGGAAGGTGCATACCAGTTTTGCATGGGCATCATGCTGCCGGACAGCGCCAGCTTCTCAATGGACGCACCCAGGGCATTGCGCGGGGTATGGCAGGCACCGCAGTGACCGGCACCGCGCACCAGATAGGCGCCGCGGTTCCATTCGACTGACCGGGCCGCATCGTCGACATAAACGCCTGGCTTGAAGTAAAGCCATTGCCAGGTCGCCAAGGCAGCTTGCGTGCCATACGGCCAGCGCAAGGCGTGTGGCTGGTTGGATTGGGTGCTGGGGGTGAGCGTCTTGAGGTAGCCCAATAGCGCGTCCGAGTCGGCGCGAGTCATCAGGGTGAAGCTGGTGTAGGGAAAAGCAGGGTTCAACCTGCGCCCGTCTTTGGAGCGCCCGTGGTGCATGGCTTGCCAGAAATCATCCGCAGACCAGTTGCCCAGGCCATGGGTGGGGTCGGAGGTGATGTTGCTGGAGAACACGGTCCCAAACGGAGTCTCAATACCGCGTCCGCCGGCGTAGGGGGCACCGCCCTGCGCCGTGTGGCACGACAGGCAGTTGCCCGCCCGAGCGAGGGCCTCGCCCGGCGCCAACAGCGCGCTTGGCTGGGTGGCTTGAGCACTGGTCTGCGGAGTTTCAGGCGCAGGGGCGCTGCCGCAGTCCATCGGCGTGGAGTTGGGCGGGGCAGGCGGCCGTGCGGCCAGCGGCTTGTAGTTGGCGGGCACAGGCCGGGAGGCGAGCCAGTGCGCTACAGCCGACACATCCTGGTCGGTCAACTGCCTGGCAATTTTGGCCATGCAGTCCGGGGCATGGGCGCGGCGTTGTCCGGTTTGCCAGCCGCCGAGTTGGGCATTGAGGTAGTCGCGCGGCAACCCCAGCAGGCCTGGGACTTGGGGCAGGGCACCGGTCAGGGCCTGGCC
>JBIIVW010000266.1:0-4606 GCA_044339205.1 Rhodoferax sp.
TGGCCAGGGCACGAATGTAGTTTTGCGTGCGGCGCAGGTGGCTGCCGGTTTCAAGGTCACGCACCTCGGCCAGAGACGCCAGCGCCAGGATGGTCACCTGCTGCAGCGTCGCCAGATCGCGGGCACGCTTGGTCACCTCATATTCCAAGTACTCGTTGTTGACGCGCATGGTGCGAAGATAAGACGATTCGAGAAAGTGAGCCCGCACGCGAGACAGCAATATCTCGGGGTTGATCGGACGCGTGATGTAGTCCACTGCACCCATCGACATGCCCATTTCTTCGCTGATGGCTTCTGTCTTGCTGGTCAGAAAAATCACCGGAATGTGCTTGGTGTGCTTGTCGGCTTTGAGCCTTCGGCAGACCTCGTAGCCACTGATGTCGGGCATCATGATGTCGAGCAAGATCAGGTCCGGCTGCTCTTCGCTGACGACTTTGAGTGCCTTGGCCCCATGATTGACGGCCTTGACGGTGTACAAATGACACAGCAGGTTGCCGAGCAAGCTCAAGTTGGTTGGTGAATCATCTACGATGAGCACCGTGGGTTTCACAGGCAAAAACAGATCCATGACGATCTCTCTAATTTAAATCAATGTGTGCCGCCGCTGCAGCTTGTTGCAAGGCTACCAGGGCCTCTGACAGGTCGAAATTGTGCACTTGTACCTGTAGGGGGATGAAGCGCTCGCCCAAACCGGCATGCAACAGTCCGCCGTGGACTTGCAGGAGATGCTCAGCCTCAATGCTGTTGGTGCGCAGCAGGTCAGCGAGTTCACAGCAGACCCGGCGCAGCTCACCAGGGTCAATCTTCTGGTGAAGGGGTGGCAGCTCCTGCGGTGAAGGCAATACAAGCTTGAGCTCATATTTCAGTTGAGTGAGGTGCTCTAAAAGCTGTATCACCTTGAACGGGAGATCGCCAGGTTTCGGGCTGCCGGCCACGACTTGGCTCAGCATGAGCTCAAGCTCAGTGCTTAAGGTACAGCACTGCGTGGCGCCAATGTTGCAGGCCACGCCTCTGAGACTGTGCACGGCACGCTCGGCGTCTTCAAACCGACCTTGATCAAGCGCGCTCTGCAACTGCATTGGCAGGGTCTCAATACTGTGCAGAAACTTGACCAGGAGCGTGGTGTAAAGCGTTTGATTGCCGGCACACAGACGCAACCCGAAGACGGTGTCCACCACGTCGATGGGCAGCTGCCCGAATAAATTCGCAGCGGAAGAGCCAGCTGCCATGGCGGCCCCGGGCAGCCCAACACCAGCCACCGGCTTGCCCCACCGAGCCAGACATGCAAACAGGGCATCGGGGTCGATGGGCTTGGTCAGATGGGCGTTCATGCCTTCGTCCAGACACCGACGGGCCTCCTGTGCGCTGGCGTGGGCGGTCAGGGCAATGATGGGCAGATCTTTAAAGCGCGGCTGCTCACGCAACGCCAGTGTGGCCTGATGCCCATCCATCACCGGCATTTGCAAATCCATCAACACCGCCGACCAGGGCAGTGGGTGGGTGGCCGCTTGCAGCAAGTCCAGCGCTATTCGGCCGTTGTCGGCCAGGGTCACCTGCACACCCATCGATTCCAGCAGCTCACGGGCAATTTGTTGGTTGATCTGGTTGTCTTCCACCAGCAGCACCGACAAATTTTTGAGCGTGCCGGTGTCGACTGCTTGCACCAAGCCTGCACTCAAAGCCAGGGGCTCAGGGTTAATGATGCCTGTCACGGTGTCCCAAAGCCGCGACTGGCTGACCGGTTTGTCCAGGTAGGCCGCGACACCGACCTGGGCACCCCGGGCACGCGCCTCGTCCGCACCGAAAGCCGTCACCATGACCACCAGGGGCTGATGGGCCAGCGAGGCGTCACTTGTAATCCGCCGGGTCGCCTCGACGCCATCCATACCCGGCATCTTCCAGTCCATCAGCACCATGCCAAAAGGGTCAAGCAGGTCAGCGGCCTGCAGCGCTTGCAGGCCTTGCAGGCCGCCACTGGCCGTTTCGACACGAAGTCCCAAAGCATGGAGTTGCTCTGTCAAGATTTGACGTGCGCTTTCGTTGTCGTCCACCACCAGCACCCGCACCTGGCGCGCGGCATCTGCAGGCAAAGTCCGGCGGACTTGGTTCGCTGATTGTTCCAGCCAGACCGACAAGCTGAAGGTGCTCCCGGCACCCGGCGTCGATGTCACGCAGATTTCGCCACCCATCATTTCGACGAAACGTTTGGAAATAGTCAATCCCAGCCCGGTGCCGCCAAAGCGCCGCGTGGTGGAGCTGTCGGCCTGGGTAAAGGACTGAAACAGCTGGCTACATTGGGCGTCCGTCATGCCGACACCTGTGTCGACCACGCTCACTTGCAATTGCACAGGGCTGTTCTGCGGTGCTGATCCCAGCATTTCGACCAGGCGCGCGGCTACCGTCACAGTGACCGTCACTTGGCCTTTTTCAGTGAATTTGATGGCGTTGCCGATCAGGTTCGTCAGGACCTGTTTGAAGCGGGTGGCGTCGCCGAGCAGCGCCTGTGGCACGTCGGGCTGAACGCGAATCAAAAATTCAATACCTTTCTCATGCGCACTTTGCGACAGCAGTGTGCTGACGCTGTCAAGCACGTTGTCGAGCCAGAACGGCGCTGATTCCAGCGTCATCTTGTCCGCCTCCATTTTGGAGTAATCCAGGATGTCGTTGATGATGGTCAGCAGCGCTTTTCCCTCGGAGTGGATTTTTTGCACATAGTCTCGCTGCTTTGAGCTCAGCCCGGTTTTCAAAGCCAGGTGCGAAAGGCCAATGACGGCATTCATCGGGGTGCGAATTTCGTGGCTCATGTTGGCCAGAAACTCGCTCTTGGCTCGGGTAGCGACCTCGGCCTGGTTTTTGGCAGCCTGCGTTTGCTCAACCTGCCTGCGCAAGGCATCGGCTTGGTCGTGCAACTCATCTTGCTGGACCGTGAGTTCTTCTTCCGACCGCTGCAACTCGAACGCCTGCGCCTGGGTTTGGCTCAGCAGGTCACGGGTGAGTTGGTTGCGCTGCAAGATCTCCAGATTCAAGGCCACCAGCGGCAACAACTCATCCAGCAGCGCGTGGTGACGGGCATCAAAGGCCCCGACACTGCACAGTTCCAGCACCGCCAACACCTGGCCGGTGCCAACACTCTGAATAGGGGTAATCAGCACGTTGCCCGGCGCGGCTTCGATCAAGCCGGACACCAGGCGCAAATGTGTTTGCGCCACATCCGTCAAAGCCATCGGCTTGGCCTGACTGGCACACAAGCCCACCAGGCCTTGACCCAAAGTAAAGCTGACCGGTATGTTTGCCATGTCGGCCACGCCACAGGCCCCGGCCAAGGCATAGTGCTGCGGCGCTTTGCGCCACACGTACAACAACGCCGCTTGTGCCCCGATCATCGGATTCAGTTGCGCCATCATGCTGTCCACAAACTCACGTTCGTCTTCGATGCGCAACACACTGGTCAGCAGCTCAGCGGCACTGGCCTTGACCCAGCGCAGGGTCTCCACATCACGCGCCGCTTGTTGCAGCACGGTGATGGCACGGGCCATATCGCCAATCTCGTTGGCAAAGTCAGCGTGCGGCACCACTTCGTCAAGCTGGCCCTGAGCCAGACCATCCACCCGGGCACGCAGGTGCTCAATGGGTCTGCGCACCGAAGCGGCCAGCAACAGGCCCACACCAATACCAGCCAACATGCCAGTTAACAGTAGCACCAGGCTCAAGCGCTCGGCATTCTCGCCAAAAGCTTTTGCGTCATGCCAGGCTTCCAGCGCACCCGCTTCCTTGTTTCTAACCAGCTCGCCCATCAGGCGGTCGCTCTCTTCAAATACAAGCACGTTGTTCACCTTGAACAACAATGCAGCCGTCGCATCGTGGCTAAAGTTTTGCTCCTCTGGTACTTGGCTCAAAATGTGGTCGACGTTTTCAAGGTAAATCGCCAACTTGTCTTGCATGGCAACGATCAAGCGTTGGTTTTCAGCTTTGACAAAACGCAGCTTGCTTTGGTCAATGCTTCGTAGCATGAGCAGGCGAGCACCGGCAATGCTCTGCTGCGCTTTTCGTCGCTCATCGGTGTTGGGGGCCAGCAACGTTTGTCGCAGCGAGCGGCCAATTTCCATCAAATGAATATTGGCCTCTTTGATGGCGGAGACGCCCAGTAACTCTTGCTCATACATGCGGCGCACCTGCTCAGCTTGCTGGCGGGCGGTGTGGATCGACGCGCCACCAATCAGCAACGTGATGCCCAGCAGCAAGCCAATACCCCAGCGCAGTTTGCTGCCCAGGGTGCGACGTTCAAAAAAATTCAGAATGGAATCCATGCGGCTTCTGTTGATTAAATCAGGGCGGGCAGTGACAGGCACACATGGGTGCCCTGTCCTGGCGTGCTGTGGATGCTGAGCTGGCCACGGTGCAACTCAATGATCTCCTTGACAATGCTCATGCCCAAACCGGTGCCCAAAATCTTGCCTGAACTGTCGGCTCGGTAAAAGCGCTCGCACACGCGTTTGAGCTGCACTTGGGTCAAGCCAATGCCATGGTCAGTCACCGTGATGTTGATCCTGAGCGCGTGGCCCACAGCCTCCTCAAGCCCGACCTTCACGCGCACCGCCCCGCCCCG
>JBIIVW010000268.1:0-4603 GCA_044339205.1 Rhodoferax sp.
TGCTGCCGGGCCGGGCGGGCCACTGGGCCGCGCAATTGCCCACGATGTAGTTGATCTCGGTCTGGCCAAACATCTCGTTCACGGTCACGCCCAATTGGTTCTGGCAGTACTCAAACACGGCATCACCCGCCGCCTCGCCGGCGGTCATGATGGCTTGCAACTGCAACTGAAATTGCTCGCGCACCGTTTGAGTCGCCGTGCCGGGGTAGGCCTTGAGCATGGCCTTGAGCGCGGTGGGAAACAAAAACGTGTGGGTCACGCCCCCATCGCGCATCAATTCCATGGCCGTTTGCGGGCTGAAGCGCCCGTTAAAAGCCACGATGGGTCGGCCAAAATACAAGGTGGGCAACAGGGCGTCCATTAGTCCGCCGGTCCAGGCCCAGTCCGCGGGCGACCAGAACACGGCCTCAGTGCCCGCATTGCCCTGCCCGTCAAACCCAAACCAGTTCTGGCTGCACACAAAGCCCGTGAGGTTGCCGATGAGTGCCCGGTGCGGAATGAGTGCGCCTTTGGGGTTACCCGTGGTGCCGCTGGTGTAAATCAAAATGGCGGCCTCGTCGGCCAGCGTCTCCACCAAAGGGAACTCGGGCGTCACGCGGGAGAGCGCGTCAGCATAGTCCACATCGGCCTGCGCAGCCGCCGCACCCACGCCGATCACGCTGCCCAACAAGGGGCAGTTTTCGCGCACGGCGTTCAGGCTGGCAATCGAGCTCTCATCGCAAATGGCCAGCACCGCCTCGCTGTCGTGCAGCCGGTATTCGAGGGCCTCGGGGCCAAACAGCATGGACAGGGGCATGGCCACCGCACCCATTTGCAGCACCGCCATGTAGGCCACCGCCGTCTCAAAACGCTGCGGCATCACAATCGCCACCCTGTCGCCCCGCCGCACGCCCATCACCGCCAGCACGTTGGACAGGCGGCTGGCCTGCTGCTGCAAGTCGAAATACGAATGAAAAAGGCCGCTAGCCGGGGTTTCCATTGCCTTGATAGCTATCTTATTTTTTGCGTCAGGCCCCTGCGCCCAGCGCCCACAACACACGTGGGCGATGTTGAACTTCTCCGGCACCAGCCACTGAAAGTGCTCGTGCAGATAAGCGTAGTTGTCTCTGTTTTGACTGACGAGCATGGGGAGTCTCCTTATGATCACCCGAATGTACCAAGCCAAAAGAACCTCCCGCAGCGAGTTTGTCCCAATTCGCGATCTCTCCTACCACGTGCGCCTCTGGGGTGAGCCCACACCGGACATGCCGCCGCTGGTGATGGTCCATGGCTGGATGGACGTGGCCGCCTCTTACCAGTTCGTGGTCGATGCCTTTGCCCAGGACCGCTACGTGATTGCGCCCGACTGGCGCGGCTACGGCGACACGGCCTCCGGCACAGCCGACAACTACTGGTTTCCCGACTATCTGGCCGACCTCGACTTTTTGCTGGACCACTACGCCCCGGGCCAAGTTGTGGACCTGGTGGGCCACAGCATGGGCGGCAATGTGGCCATGTTGTACAGCGGCGTGCGCCCAGAGCGCATTCGCCGCCTGGTCAATCTGGAGGGTTTTGGCATGCCCGCCACCCAGCCTGAACAGGCGCCGGGTCGTTATGCCAAATGGATCGATGAACTCAAAAAGCTGCACGCGGGCGACCTGGACCTCAAAGCTTATGACTCGGTGCAAGGTGTGGCGAGCCGCCTCATGAAGACCAACCCGCGCCTCCAGGCCGACAAAGCCGAATGGCTGGCCCAGCACTGGGCGCGGGCCAATGAGCAAGGGCAATGGCGAATTTTGGGCAACCCGGCCCACAAGATCACCAACGCCCAGCTCTATCGGGTTGAGGAAGTGCTGGAAATCTACAAGTGCATCAACGCCCCCACCCTGGCAGTCGAGGCCAGCGACAACAGCATGGACCAGTGGTGGCAAGGCAAGTACTCCCTGGCGCAATACCACGAGCGGCTGAAATCCGTGCCCAATGTCCGCATCGCCCACGTGGCGGAGGCGGGGCACATGATGCACCACGACCAGCCCGAGGTTCTAGCGGCCCTGATCGAGGCATTTATTGACTGAGTTGCCGTGCTTGTGCCAGCCACGGGAAAACGGGCCGGCCAAGCGGGGGCGTGGCGTGAGAAAATAGCGGGTTATTACATACCCTCACCAGTTTAGGACCCCATCATGGAAGCAGAACGCATCAACCTCATCGGCACCCAACTCACCGATCTGAGCATGCGCACCCAAGAGTTACGGGGGTATCTTTGACTATCCTGCCAAATCTGAACGCCTGAGAACGGTCAACGCCTCCCTGGAAGACCCCAGCGTCTGGAACGACCCCAAGCGCGCCCAGGAATTGGGCCGCGAGAAAAAGGCACTCGACGGCGTGGTGCTCACGCTGGACACCCTCACCACGGAGTTGGCCGACAACCTGGAACTCTTCGAGATGTCCAAGGAAGAAGGCGACGAAGACGGCCTCACGGCCATCGAGGCGGAAACCGCCGCACTCGCCACGACCATCCAGGGACTCGAATTCCGGCGCATGTTCAACAACCCAGCCGACCCGCTGAACGCCTTTGTGGACATTCAGGCTGGCGCCGGCGGCACCGAGGCCTGCGACTGGGCCAGCATGCTGCTGCGCCAATATGTGCGTTATGCCGAGCGCAAGGGCTTTGCGGTCACCATTGAAGACGAGACCCCGGGCGACACCGCGGGCATCAAGGGCGCCACCATCAAGGTTGAAGGTGAGTACGCTTTTGGCCTGCTGCGCACCGAGACCGGCGTGCACCGCTTGGTGCGCAAGTCGCCGTTTGACTCGTCGGGCGGACGCCACACCTCGTTTGCCTCGGTGTTCGTGTACCCCGAAATTGACGACTCGATTGAGATCAACATCAACCCCAGCGATGTGCGAACTGACACCTACCGTGCCAGCGGCGCGGGCGGTCAGCACATCAACAAGACCGACTCGGCCGTGCGCCTGACCCACTTGCCCACCGGCATCGTGGTGCAGTGCCAGGACGGACGCAGCCAGCACGGCAACCGGGATGTGGCCTGGAAGCGCCTGCGCTCCAAGCTCTACGACTTTGAGATGCGCAAGCAAAAAGAAGAGCAGCAAAAACTCGAAGACTCCAAGACCGATGTCGGCTGGGGCCACCAGATTCGCTCCTACGTGCTGGACAACAGCCGCATCAAGGACCTGCGCACCAACTATGAAACCTCGGCCACACAAAAGGTGCTGGACGGTGACCTGGACCAATTCATCGAAGCCTCCTTGAAGCAGGGCGTGTGATGAATGTCATGCCACCGGCGGCCACATCGCCAGTTGAGGCCCTGATTTTTGACATGGACGGCACGATGATCAATTCCATGCCGTACCACGCCCAAAGCTGGCTGACCTTCGCCCAGCGCCATGGTTTGCAGATCGACCTGCCTGACCTGATGCGCCGCACCACCGGGCGCAATGGCGAAGAATGCATGCGCGAGCTGTTTCAGCGCGACATGGCCGCCGACGAAGCCTGGACACTGATTTCCGAGAAAGAAAACATCTACCGCGAGCTGTTTGCACCGGTGTTCTCGGAGGTCAGCGGGTTCAAGACCTTCTCGCAGCACGCACTGGACAGGGGCCTGAAGGTGGGCGTGGGCACGGCGGGTGACCAGCACAACATCGCGTTTGTGTTCTCCCACCTCAAGCTGCTCCATACGCCGCTTGCGGTGGTGGGCGGAGACGAGGGCCTGCCGGGCAAACCCGAACCTGCTATATTTTTAGAGGCAGCCAGGCGAATGAATACGCCGGCTAGCGGCTGCATTGTCTTTGAAGATGCCCCTTTTGGCATTGAAGCCGCTCGCCGGGCCGGCATGCGCGCCGTGGCGATTTGCACCACCCACAGCGCCACCGAATTGGCCGGGCCGCATGTCGTGGCCAGTGTGCGCGACTACACCGAGTTGATGGATTCGAATTTTCTGGAGAACCTGCATGTTGCAACGTCTTGAGGGCCAAGCCCCCGCCACCGTGGTGCGCCGCGCGGACTACACCGCCCCGGCCTTCTGGATCGACACGGTCAACCTGACCTTTGACCTGGACCCGGCCAAAACCCGCGTGCTCAACAAAATGACGCTGCGCCGCAACCCCGATGTGGCCGTGCAGTCGCTCAAGCTCGACGGCGAAGAGCTCAACCTGGCCCGCGTGCTCGTCAACGGCCAGGGCGCCTCGTTCAAGATGGACGGCAAGCAACTGGTGCTGGACAACCTGCCTTTGGAGGGCACGTTTGATCTGGAAATTTTCACCACCTGCACGCCGGTCAAAAACACCAGCCTGTCGGGCCTGTATGTCAGCAACGAGTCGTTTTTCACCCAGTGTGAAGCCGAGGGTTTCCGGCGCATCACCTATTTTCTGGACCGCCCCGACGTGATGGCCAGTTTTACGGTGACGCTGCGTGCCAACAAGCAAAAGTACCCCGTGCTGCTGAGCAATGGCAACCTCATCGCCCAAGGTCCGCTGGAGGGCGAAGGCGATGGCAAAGGCGATCAGGCCCGCCACTTTGCCACCTGGGTTGACCCACACAAGAAGCCTTGCTACTTGTTCGCGCTGGTGGCCGGCCAGTTGGTGTGCCGTGAACAGCGCGTCTCAT